>NZ_JBOGDB010000191.1:0-2889 GCF_050701515.1 Mycobacterium sp.
CGGTTTCAGCGGGCGGCCGGGTGCGCGGCGGCTCGCCGCCGGGCCGGCCTGGCCGCCGGTCTGCGGGATCGGTGGCAGCACCCGCAACAGGTCGTTGAACTGGCGGACGGTCCGCAGGCCCTCGTCCCACTGGGCCCGGGTGCTGGTGACCGGCATGCTGACCAGCGTCCAGTGCTGTTCGTTCCACATGATCTCGGCGCAGTCGGGTGCGGTGTGGGCGAACGTCACCATCCGCCGGTCGCAGGCGCGCCGGGCGGCGTCGAGGTTGGTGGAGTACACCATTCGCGGGCCGATCGCGCCGAGCAGCCAGATGTCGTTTTCCCGCGGCTCCTTGATGCCCTTGAGCCGCAGGTCGATAACCACGTTGGTGCCGACCTTGCGGTGCAGGGCGATCACCGTCGCGACGTCTTCGAGGTCGAAGATGAACACCGCCTCGCCGCGGATCTGGCCGAGCACGACGTTCTTGGCGGCCACGTCGCCGACGGTCGACATCACCCCGCGCTTCCAGCGCTTGAGGATGTCGCGCGACTCGTACTCATAGTCGAACCCGTGCGACTTCGCCCACGACTTGCGGCGGCGGCCCAGCCCGCGACGTCGATCGATATCGACATACAGCAGCACGGCCGCACCCACGAAACAGAGTGCGGACAGCGTGAACCAGAGGGGGACCATCGCACATAAGCCTATCTGCTGGTCGCGGTGAACCTCGAACTCAAGCGGGTCACAACCCCGTCACATACCGTCTGTCCATGCCCTATGACGACTACCAGCGCATTCGAATCTCGGTCGGTGACGGCATCTGCCGCGCCACCATCGACCATCCGCCGATCAACCTGCTGGATCTGCCGCTGCTGACCGAGATCGGCCGCCTCACCGCGGACGTCGCCGCCGACGACGAGGTGCGCGTGCTGATCGTCGACTCGGCCGATCCGGAATTCTTCATCGCGCACGCGGACGTCGAGCTCATTCAAAGCCTCCCCACCGACGACACGGCGCTGCACGACGAGCTATCACCCTTCAACGCCGTTATGGAACAGTTCCGAACCCTGCCGAAGGCCACCATCGCCGTCATCGAGGGCATCGCCCGAGGCGGCGGCAGCGAGTGGGCGATGGCGTTCGACATGCGCTATGCCGCACTCGGCAGGGCGCGCTTAGGCCAGCCGGAGGTAGCGGTGGCTATCATCCCCGGCGGCGGCGGAACGCAGCGGCTGCCCCGGCTGGTCGGTCGTGGACGGGCGCTCGAAGTCATCCTCGGCTGCATGGACATCGACGCCGCGACCGCCGAAACCTGGGGATATGTCGATCGCGCGCTGCCTGCGGATGAACTACGCCGGTTCGTCGACACCCTGGCCGCACGCATCGCGTCACATCCGCTGGAGGCCATCACGCGCGCCAAACGCGCGGTCGACGCCGCCCTGGACGGGCAGGCCGATCTCACGACCGGCCTGCGTGTCGAGGATCAGCTGTTCCGGGAGACCCTGGCACAGCCGGTCGCCCGTGAACGGCTTCAGGCAATCCTCGACGCCGGCGCCCAGACCCGGGACTTCGAGCTGGGCGAGCTGCGGTTCCGGTCCTGATCAGCCCAGAACGAGCGACTCGCCGTCGGGGCTGACGTTGACCGGCACCACGTCGCCGTCGTGCACCTCGCCGGCCAGCAGCATCTTCGCCAACTGGTCACCGATGGCCTGCTGGATCAGCCGGCGTAACGGACGCGCCCCATAGAGCGGGTCGAACCCGCGCTCGGCCAGCCACTTCTTGGCCGGCTGCGACACCTCGAGGGTCAGCCGACGCTGGGCCAGCCGCTTGGCCAGCTGGGCCAGCTGGATGTCGACGATCTGCACCAGCTCCTCGGGGTTGAGCCCCTCGAAGATGATCACGTCGTCGAGGCGGTTGATGAACTCGGGCTTGAACGCCGATCGCACCGCGGCCATCACCTGTTCCTCGCTGCCGCCCGACCCGAGGTTGGACGTCAGGATCAGGATCGTGTTGCGGAAGTCGACGGTGCGGCCCTGCCCATCGGTCAGCCGGCCCTCGTCGAGCACAGCCAGCAGCACGTCGAACACGTCCGGGTGGGCCTTCTCGATCTCGTCGAACAGGATCACCGTGTACGGACGCCGGCGCACCGCCTCGGTCAGCTGACCGCCCTGGTCGTAGCCGATGTAGCCGGGCGGCGCCCCGACCAGGCGGGCCACCGAGTGCTTCTCGCCGTACTCGCTCATGTCGATGCGGACCATTGCGCGTTCATCGTCGAAGAGGAACTCCGCCAACGCTTTTGCCAACTCGGTCTTACCGACGCCGGTGGGGCCGAGGAACATGAACGAGCCTGTCGGCCGATTCGGGTCGGCCACGCCTGCGCGGCTGCGGCGCACCGCATCGGACACTGCCTGCACGGCCTTCTTCTGACCGACGACGCGCCTGCCGAGTTCGTCCTCCATGCGCAGCAGCTTGGCGGTCTCGCCTTCGAGCATCCGGCCGGCGGGAATGCCGGTCCATGCCGACACCACGTCGGCGATGTCGTCGGGCCCGACCTCCTCCTTGAGCATGACGTCCTCGCGCGCCTCGGCCTGTGGCACCGCCGCGTCGAGCTTCTTCTCGACCTCGGGGATGCGGCCGTAACGCAGCTCGGCGGCCTTCTCCAGGTTGCCGTCGCGCTCGGCGCGGTCGGCCTCGCCGCGCAGCGTCTCCAGCTGCTCCTTGAGCTCGCGGACCACGTCGATGGCGTTCTTCTCGTTCTGCCAGCGGGTGGTCAGTTCGGCCAGCTTCTCCTTCTGGTCGGCCAGTTCGGCGCGCAGCTTCTCCAGCCGCTCCTTCGAGGCGGCGTCCTCCTCCTTCGCCAGTGCCATCTCCTCGATCTCCAGGCGGCGCACCAGGCGCTCCACCTCGTCGATC
>NZ_JBOGDB010000192.1:0-13948 GCF_050701515.1 Mycobacterium sp.
ATGTTCCGGCGGGTTCCTTGACGGATTGGCCGTTCAACGACCCCGGATATCGGCTGTTTCCGATCTTGAATCTTGCGGTTGCCGGTTCCGGTGGCGGCGATCCCGGTCCGGGGACTTATCCCGCGCAGATGCTCGTCGACTGGGTTCGCGTCTGGTAAGGCGGGTCGTTCCGTCGTCGGTTCTCGGCGGCTGTCAATGCTATTTATGCAAAAACAGCAAGTATCCGTTGAAGCGAGGCTGAGCTGGCGGCTGGGTGACTTCTCGCGCCCGAGTCTGTCGTGGGCGAGCGCAAACGTGGTATCGCATGCGACATCACGTTTGAACGGAACCGCATCCCTGACGCCGCGTCGCTGAAAATCAGCCCCTCGCATTGCGGCGCACGCTGCCGGACGACATTCCTGTCACCCCGAACGGTTACCTTGCGGGTCATGGAGTTGGTGTCAACATCCAAGGAAACGCCCACTTAATCGCAGAACTGTTTGCGGTGAAACCCATTCCACCTATTTATTGACAGATCGCAATAGAAAGAGCAAGATGAACCGGGGGGGTCAAGAAGATCGCCAAGTGGGCAAAGTCGCAGGGATGGACAGTCAAAGACGACGCCAAGCGTTACACCCACTTCTATAACCCGGACGGAAACCACACGGCCTACTACCCGGCCACGCCGAGCAACTCGTTCCGGCGGATGAAGGACTTGAAGACCGATCTCAAAGCGGCTGGTCTGCCGATTCCACCGCCGAGCAAGAAAGAGCAGCGCGCGAAGCGCGACAGGACCAAGACGACCAGCAGGAGGAGTCATGACTGATTGGACGGTGACCATTGCCGTGCCCGACGACGAGGTGACGCCTGAGACGATGATCGAGTGGGCCGAGCTGCTGCAGGACTTTGACGCGTCCACCGCGCGACCTCGGCAAGGTCAGGTGACACTGCATCTGTACTTGAACGCGGGCGATCCGTTGAAGGCCACGTGCGTGGCTTATGACGCGGTGGTTGAGCGGCTCGCTCGGACGCCGGTCGGGATTGACACAATCACCGAGGCTGAGTACTACCATCGGGCCGAAGAGCCGACGATGCCTGAGTTGATGTCTGCAGCGGAGATCGCCGACGAGTTGGGGGTGTCGCGCCAGCGTGTGCACAAGTTGCGGTCGATGGCGGCGTTTCCGTTGCCGTTAGCGGAGTTGCGTGGTGGTGCGGTGTGGGATGCGACCGCAGTGCGGAAATTCGCTAAAAACTGGAAGCGAAAGCCTGGCCGGCCGCGCACCCATTCAGGCGTTGTCGATATTGGTCGGTAACTCCATCCGCTATTGCGGCGCCGGCTGGCGGACGTAACCTCGAGGCTGGGTGAAGGCCCGGATTCCGTCGGCGCCGAGCTCGCGGCCGAGGCCCGACTGTCCGACGCCGCCGAAGGGAACCCGCGGGTCCTGGGCCGCCATGCCGTGGCAGTTGACGCTGACCGTGCCCGCGATGAGCTGCCCTGTCACCTTGTCGGCGAGGGCATCGTCACCGGTCCAGACCGACGCCGTGAGGCCGAACTCGGTGTCGTTCGCGGCGGCGACCGCGTCGTCGATCACGTCGTAGCCGAGGATCGGCAGCACCGGGCCGAATTGCTCCTCGCGTGCCAGCGCGGAATCACGAGCCAAGTCGGTGACGACGGTCGGGAGCACGAAGTGTCCGCCGGCGTCGGCGTCGGCCTCGCGGATCTTTCCTGCGGTGCGGACCGTCGCCCCCTGTGCCGCAGCATCTTTGACAAGCGTGTCAACCCGGTCGCGTCCGGCGGCGGTGTGCAGCGGGCCCAGGGTGACCTCGTCGGCCAGGCCGTCGCCGACGACCTCCCGCTCGCAGCGCGCGAGCACCGCCTCGGATAGCTCGTCGACAAGGTCTTGCGGCGCGTAGAGCCGCTTGATCGCCATGCAGACCTGGCCGCCGGTGGTGTACGTCGCCGTCACCAGCCGCTCGACCAGCTGGTCGCTGATCGTGATGTCGGGCGCGATGATCGCCGCGTCGTTTCCGCCGAGTTCGAGCAACAGCGGGGTGAGCCGCGGGGCTGCGGCGGCCATCACGGCGCGGCCGGTCGCGGGGCCACCGGTCAGCGAGATGAGGTCGATGCCCGGGTGGGTGACCAGCGCCTGGGCGAGCTCGACGCCGGGGGCCGAGAGGATGTTCACCACGCCCGGCGGCAGCGCTGCGGCGAAGGACGCGCCGAACTGCAACGCCGCGAGCGGAACCGACGGGGGCAGCTTGACGACGGCGGTGTTTCCGGCCGTCAGCGCAGACGTCAACTTCGTCATCATCACCGCGAGCGGCCAGTTGAACGGGATGACAAGGGCCGCAACGCCGTAGGGCTCCCGGTGCAGCCGTGGATAGGGCGCCTGCGGATCGATCTGCTCGGGTGCGAGCGCCGCCTCCGCCATCGACCCGAGCACCATCGCAACCATCGGTGCGGTGTCGATCTCGAAGCCTGCCTCGGCGAGCACCTTGCCGTGCTCGCTGGTAAACAGCCGCGTGCCGTCGAGCTCTTTCAGCTGCTCGCCAGCCGTCGTCGCCGCCGCCGTGACCTTGGCGACCCGCTCGGCGACGTCGAGCGCGCGCCACCCGAGCGTCGCGTTTCGCGCCGCCGTCACCGCCGCGTCGAGCTGGTCAAGGTCGGCAGCGGGGGCATCGCCGACGATCTCGGCCGGCCGGGCCGGGTTGTGCACGGGATAGCTCCCCGCCGCGCCGGGTTGCGGCTCGCCGCCGATCGTCAGCACTGCCTGCGTCGTCGAAGTGGTCATGACGTGCCTCCTCTTGACCCGGTGCGGTCGCCTGCCCATCGTAAGTCGCTATGAGAGCAATTGTGCTGCGCGAGGTCGGACAGCCGACCGCGGTGGAGGAACTCGCGCTACGGCCGGTCGCGGGCCACGAGGTGGCGGTGCGGCTGGTCGCCAGCGGCGTCTGCCACACCGATCTGTCGGTGCGCGACGGTCTGATGCCGGCGCTGCTGCCGTGCACGCTCGGTCACGAGGGCGCCGGGATCGTCACCGAGGTGGGCGCCGACGTCGCCGCGGTCCGCCCGGGTGACCACGTCGTGCTCACGTGGAATGTGCCGTGCCGATCGTGCGCCGATTGCCTGCGCGGCGATGCGCAGCTGTGCCCGCACGGTCTCGACCATGCCTTTGGGGTGCCGTACGCCGACAGCACCGACGGTTCGGTGTGGCCATCGATGGGTGCCGGGACGCTGGCCGAGCAGACCTTGGTGCCGGCGGCAGCGGTCGTGGCGATCGACGAGTCGCTGCCGCTCGACCTTGCCGCACTGCTGGGGTGCGCCGTCAGCACGGGCGTCGGCGCGGTGATGCGCACCGCGTCGGTGCAGCCGGGCGAGAGCGTGCTCGTGATCGGTTGTGGCGGCGTGGGTTTGGCCGCGATCCAAGGGGCTCGGCTGGCGGGCGCCGACCGGATCATCGCCGCCGATCGGGTCGCCGCGCAGCTTCCGGCCGCGACGGCGAACGGTGCGACGGACACGGTGGACGCGGGTGAGGTCGACGTCGTCACCGCCGTGCGCGACCTCACCGGCGGCGTCGGGGTGGATCACGGGATCGAGGTGGTGGGCAGCCCGGCCACGATCCGCGCGGCCTACGACGCCACCCGCCGCGGTGGCGCGGTGACGGTAGTCGGTGCCGGCGGCATCGAGGAGACGGTGACATTCCCGGCGCTGTCGCTGATGGCCGACGGCAAGACCATGCGCGGCAGCGTGTACGGCGCGACCGACCCGGCGCGCGACATCCCGGTGCTCGCCGAGCACGCCCTAGCCGGTCGGCTCGACCTCGAGGCGCTCGTGACGCGGCGAATCGGTATCGACGACGTGGAGGCGGCGTTCGCCGACATGGCCGCCGGCCGCGGGGCGCGCAGCGTGGTCTGCTTCGAATCCGGCGACACGTAGCCGCGCGGTGCCGCCCGCTTACCGTGATTCCACATATCGGGCCCGCGTCCGGACTACCGTCAGGACATCAAATCAGGGCGTTCTAGGGAGTTGACATGGGACGACGCGACCGCCCACATCGAGACCGAGACATCGATGTCGTCATTCAGCAGCCACCGCGGGCACAGGCGAAGTCACATGTTGCGTGCGGCTGCAACTGCGGCACCTGCAACGGAGGCGGGCACTGCCACAACATGGATAGCGGTTGCAACGTGAGGTGAGTTGCGACTAGCCCGTTTCACACCCGCCATTGCCCACCTATCACAGCGACAACGGCGGCGTGCACTGGGCAGTTGAACGACTTTGTCGCTAGGAGGTCCGAATATGCGGAAGTACTCCAATTGGGTCACCATCCTCGCCGCCATCTTCCTCATGGCCGTGGCGATGGCGGCGCCGGTCAGCGCTCACCACGGTTGGAGCGAATATCAGGACGAGCAATTCGAAGTCACAGGCACGCTCGAGACGCCTGTCAGCCTTGCGGGGCCGCATGCCACCGCGCAGATCAGAGTCTATGACGAGCTGTGGGACGTGGTGCTGGCCCCGTCGACGCGCACTGCCCGCGCCGGCCTGACGGAAGACGCCATTCCCGTTGGCGCAACGGTGACCGCAAGCGGTCACCGGCATCTCGACGAGGAGACACTCGAAGTCAAGGCCGAACGCCTCATGTGGAAGTACACGATGTTCAACGTCTACCCCGAACGCAATTGATGCGTAATCCGGCCACCCCGGTGGCGATGGCGGGCTTCGCGTTCGCCGCAGCCAGTGGTGTCTGCCTCTTGGCCGCCAACGCTCTCGAGTATGAGCACAACCCTGTTCCGCTGGTGAAGTTCTCGCCAATCGGACTGGGGCTCCTCAACGCCGTCGTGCTGCGTTTTACGGCGGCGTGGCGGGCCCACACAACCCGTGAGTTGTCCGGCTCCGAAGTGCGGCGACTGGGGCTCATGGGCGGCGTGTCACTGGTCAGCTGGCTGACGGCGGTGTGTGCGGGGCGGATCATCGGGTGCTGGTGATGCGCTGCCACCGCAAAGCGGCGAATTGGCCACGAGGTATGTGGCGCCCCCGTTTTGGGTATCTGATTGCAGGACGGAGGTGTTGAGTGCAGACCCGGTGGATTGGTGTAGCCCCAGCGCTGGTGGCAGTCGCCGTCACCGCGGGATGCGGTTTGGCGGCACCGGAACCGAGCGAACCGTCCGAGCAATCTGGTCAAATCGAGATCGGCGACATTACGCGAGATACACAGACCGTCTCGTGCACCCAGAACGAATGGTCGTTGACGATCGAGGCGAACGCTGACCCCGGACGCGCCGAGGCTCTGCTGCAACTGGGGGGTGAGAAGCCGATCGTCGAGACGGTCAACATCCAAAACGTCGACGGCCGCAACGCCTTCGTCGGAGGCGATGCCGGCGACGCCGAGGCCTCTTCCCGCGGGGGCACCTACACGATCACCGGCACCGCCGCCGGTTCCGACTCGGCCAACCCGGGCCAGACCAAGGACATGCCCTTCAAGATCGAGGTGCCGTGCTGATCCTTCGAGTCGGGCGCGTGCGCTGACCCCGAGTGACACGATGGTCGTGTGGGCAGTCGCGGTGCACTGACAGCGACCATTGTTGTTGGAACGGCCTTGCTTACCTTCGCTACGGCTTGCTCCCGCGGCGAGGCAGCGCACACAGCAGTAAGCGACAGGGAGCAGACGACGCACGCGCCAGCTGCGGATCCCACCCCAACGCAGGGGCCGGAGGCGGCTCCAACACCTGACTTCACAGCAGTCTCCAAACTGATCAACGATGCGATTGCGGCAAATGAACTACCGGGCGCTGTCGTTGAGATCGGGCACGCTGGCAAGGTCGCCTTCCACCAGGCTTATGGCTCGCGAAAGCATGCGGGCGAGCCGGGGCTAAACGGATCGGCTGCGCTTGCCGAGCCGATGACCGAAGACACCATCTTCGACGTGGCGTCGTTGACGAAGCCCCTCGCAACGGCGACCGCCCTAATGCAGCTATATGAACAAGGCACGGTTCAATTCGACGATCCCGTGCAGAAGTATCTGCCTGACTTCAACACGGCGGGCGACCCACAGCGCGCAAGGGTGACGGTTCGCATGTTGCTTACGCACACTTCGGGCGAACCGGGCGACGTAGAACTCAAAGATCCGTGGGGACTGGACCGAGCCGATAAAACAGAAGGCATTCATCGTGCGCTCACCACGCCGCTGCAGTCGGGTCCCGGTGAGGTCTTCAGCTACTCCGACATCAACTTCATTCTGCTCGGCGCGCTAATCGAAAGAATCACAGGCGAGCCAGAAGACGTTTACGTTCAGCGAGACGTATTCGCACCGCTGGGCATGGAAGACACCCGCTATCTCCCCCCAGCCAAAGCATGCGGTCCGCACGAGATGAGAGGGGCGGCGATCGCCTGGGCTCCCGGGCCAGCGGGGCGAGTGGCTTGTCCTGCAGGTACATGGAGCACCAGTCTCCTGTCACGTATCGCGCCGACAGCACGTGACGAGGAGAGCAGAGCCGACCCGAGCAAGAATCCCAACCTTGATCACCTGCTTCGGGGCACTGTGCAGGACACGACGTCGCGCCGCATGGGCGGAGTGGCCGGGCATGCCGGTGTGTTCTCGACGGCGCGCGATGTCAGCATCTATGCGCAGGCCCTGCTTGATCGGCTTGCGGGTCGCCCGAGCACGTTTCCGCTGAAGCAAGCGACTTTGGAGTTGATGACGACTCCTCAGCAGCCCGGACATACAGCTGAACAACTCGAAGCGGCGAACGATGCCGCCCGAGAAGCCATCGCAAGGACACCAAACACAACAGATCCGCTGCTTGCTCCGAATTATCCGGCCATTAAGGGACTAAACCTGCGCGGCTTTGGCTGGGATATCGATACGGCCGATTCCCAGCCGCGAGGCATGATCTTTCCCATCGGTAGCTTTGGCCACACAGGCTTTACCGGAACTACGCTTTGGATGGACCCAGGCTCAGACACCTACGTAGTTCTGCTCTCGAACTCAATCCATACGCGAGGCAGTCCACCGATCTCGAATCTGCGTGGCGAAGTGGCTACGACGGCAGCCCAGGCCTTGGGCCTTTACACATGAGCAGGGCGGTGGATCTCGACAGCTGCCGCGAGACGCGCTATTGCGCTTCCTTTACGTGCCGCGCCACGGTCGCGTCCATGGTTTCACGCAGGGCAGGTACCTCACCGATCAAGCGGTCTAGATCATCGCGCGCGATATGCAGCACCTCGGCCCTCCCCGTCGTCGTCACAGTCGCATTACGCAGCTTTCCGCGGTGAAGCGCGGATTCGCCGATCACCTCACCCGCCCCCACCACGGCGATGCGGTCCGGGCCGACGTACACACCTGCCTCCCCGCTCAGCAGGATGTAGCAGGCGTCCGACACCGTCTGCTCACGAATCAGCGGCCACGGCCCGGACGTCGAGGTTCGATGTGTTGCTCGGGCGATGCGCGTTAGGTCGTCGTCGGAGAACTTCTCGAATGCGGGGAACTCCCGTAGCCGGCCGGCAACCTCTTCATATTCCTTCTCACGGGCTTTCCTCGCCTCAGTGGTCTCATGCCTGTTCATGGTGGTTCCCCGATTCGCAACGTGACTGGTATCGGGAGCCTAGCGAACGGCCGTGGCTTGCACCTTGGAACGCGCACCGGATTGCGATTCCGCGCCGGACCACGTTGAACGTTTCCCCTTACCACGACGTGAATAATTTATGGAGACCGCCGAAGTTTCCACCCTTGTCGTGACCAGCGCACCGAGCGGAGGACCGAACCTGCTGCACCGAATTGCTCGACTGGCCATCGCCGCGCCACGCGCCGTCATCATCGTCGCGGCGCTGTTGACGGTCGGGCTGGGCATCTTCGGACTCCCCGTCGCCAAGCACCTGTCTGCCAGCGGTTTCCAAGACCCGACCTCCGAGTCGTCCCGGGCCACCGAGATGTTGACCGACAAGTTCCGTCAGGGCGACGTGCAGCTGCTCATCGTGGTCTCCTCCCCCGACGGCGTCGACAGCCAGCGGGCCAAAGCGGCAGGCGTCGACATCGTCGACCAGCTGCAGCGCTCCCCCCATGTCGCGGACGTGAGCTCGCCTTGGACCGCTCCGCCACCGGCGGCCGCCGACCTGATCAGCAAGGACCGCACCGCCGGCCTGATCGTCGCGGGCATCGTCGGCGATGAGGCCGACCAGCAGAAGTACGCCAAGGAACTGTCCGACCAGGTGGCGCAGGACCGCGACGGTGTCACCGTCCAATCGGGCGGCGCCGCGATGGTCAACATCCAGATCACCAACCAGTCGCAGCACGACCTGCTGCTGATGGAGTCGTTCGCCATCCCGCTGAGCTTCCTCGTGCTGGTCTGGGTGTTCGGGGGCCTGCTGGCCGCTGCCCTTCCGGTCGCGGCCGGCCTCATGGCGATTCTGGGCGGCCTCGCGGTCCTGCGCCTCATCTCCTTCGCCACCGACGTGTCGATCTTCGCGCTCAACCTCACCGCCGCCATGGGTCTGGCGCTGGCCATCGACTACACCCTGCTGATGATCAGCCGGTTCCGCGAAGAGCTGGCCGACGGCGCGGGCCGCGACGAGGCCCTCACCCGAATGATGATCACCGCGGGCCGCACCGTGGTGTTCTCCGCCACGACGGTCGCGCTGTCGATGGCGGTGTTGGTGCTGTTCCCCATGCACTTCCTCAAGTCGTTCGCCTACGCCGGCGTCGCCACCGTCGCCTTCGCCGCCGCCGCGGCAATCGTGGTGACACCCGCCGCCCTTGTTCTGCTCGGCGACCGCCTGGATTCGCTCGACGTCCGCCGGCTCGCCCGCCGCGTGTCCCCCGCAAGCGGGTGGGCCCACCGCTTGCGGGGGGAGTGCCCCCACGGCGGCCCGGACCCGCAACCCAAGCCCGTCGAGCGTCAATTCTGGTACCGCTCCGCGAGGTGCGTTATGCACAGGGCGATTCCGCTCGGACTCGCCGGCGTCGCGCTGCTGCTTCTGCTCGGCGCGCCCTTCCTCGGTGTGCGGTGGGGATTCCCCGACGACCGGGTGCTGCCGAGTTCCGCTTCCGCGCACCAAGTCGGCGACCAATTGCGGCGCGACTTCGCCGCCAACACCGACACCGCAGTGACCGTCGTGCTTCCCGACGCCGCCGGCGTGAGCGCCGGCGACATCGACAGGTACGCCGCCGATCTGTCTGCGGTGCCCGATGTCTCGGCGGTGTCCGCCCCGACCGGCACGTTCGTTGCCGGCCGCCCCGTCGGACCACCGTCTGCTCCCGCCGGCCAGGCCGCCGGCAGCGCCTTCCTCACCGTCGACAGCACCGCTCCGTTGTTCTCCGAGCGGTCGGAAGCCCAACTCGACCGCCTGCACGCGGTGCCCGGTCCCGCCGGCCGCCAGGTCGACATGACCGGCACCGCCCAGATCAACCGCGACAGCGTCGACGCCATCACGACACGGCTTCCGTTGGTCCTCGGGCTGATCGCCGTCATCATGTTCGTGCTGCTTTTCCTGCTGACCGGGAGCGTCGTCGTACCGCTGCAAGGGTTGGTGCTCAGCATCCTGTCGCTGACCGCCGCGTTCGGTGCGATGGTGTGGATCTTCCAGGACGGCCACCTCGGGGCGCTCGGCACCACATCGACCGGGACGTTGGTCGCCAACATTCCGGTGCTGCTGTTCTGCATCGCGTTCGGCTTGTCGATGGACTACGAGGTGTTCCTGGTCTCCCGGATCCGGGAGTTCTGGCTGGCGTCGGGCAGGACGCGGGCCGACATCGACCAGAGCGTGGCCCTCGGCATCGCCCGCACCGGACGGATCATCACCGCCGCCGCGCTCATCATGTCGATCTCCTTCGCCGCGCTGATCTTCGCCGACGTGTCGGTCCTGCGGCTATTCGGCGTGGGCCTGACGCTGGCCGTCCTCGTCGACGCGACGCTGGTGCGGATGGTCCTGGTACCCGCGTTTATGCACGTCATGGGCCAATCGAACTGGTGGGCACCCGGCTGGATGGCCGCGCTGCACCGCCGCCTCGGGCTCAACGACGGCCACACCCCGGCGCCGCAGCCCACGACCGAACCGAGCGGCGTGACCGTTGAACCGACCGGCCGTGGCCCTCGTGTCTAGAACGTGAGCCCTTCCAGCGTCATCGCCGGTGTCCACGGAGCGTTACCGGCCCACCGCTACACCCAGGACGAGATCACCGAGACGCTCGTCGCGGCTCCGCCGTTCGCCGGACACGAAGAGGTCATGCGCGCCCTGCACGCGAGTTCGAAGGTCAAGAACCGGTACTGCATCGTGCCGTTTGAGGAGCTCCTGACGCTCGGCGACTTCGGGAAAGCCAACGACCTTTTCATCGAACACGCCGTCGAGTTGGGGTGCGAGGCGTTAACGGGTGCGCTTGACGAGGCGGGGCTGCGCCCAAGCGACGTCGACCTGATCGTCACGACCACGGTGACCGGTGTGGCGGTGCCGTCGTTGGACGCCCGCATCGCCGGGCGGCTGGGTCTGCGGCCCGACGTGCGACGCGTGCCGATCTTCGGCCTGGGCTGCGTGGCCGGCGCGGCGGGCGTGGCGCGGCTGCACGATTATCTGCGCGGCGCCCCCGACGACGTCGCCGCGCTGGTGTCTGTCGAGCTGTGTTCGCTGACCTATTCGGCGGCCCAGCCGACGATGGCCACGCTGGTGGGAAGCGCGCTGTTCGGTGACGGCGCAGCCGCCGTCGTCTCGGTCGGCGAGCGTCGCGCCGAGCGGATCGGGGCGAGCGGGCCGGCGGTGCTGGGGTCACGCAGCCGGCAATACCCCGACTCGCTGGACACGATGGGTTGGCACGTTGACGCTGCGGGCTTCCATCTGGTGCTCTCTCCCGATCTGCCGGACCTCATCGAGCAGTATCTCGCCGACGACGTCACCGGCTTCCTGGCCGACCACGACCTGACGATCGACGACATCGGTTCGTGGGTGTCGCACCCGGGCGGCCCGAAGGTCCTCGAAGCGATGAATGCCGCCCTGAGCCTCGACGACGATGCGCTGGAGTTGTCATGGCGCTCGCTGAGCGAGATCGGCAACCTGTCGTCGGCGTCGGTGCTGCACGTGTTGCGCGACGCGCGCGACAAGCCCCCACCGAGCGGCACCCCGGGGCTGCTGATGGCGATGGGCCCGGGATTCTGCGCGGAGCTGGTTCTGCTGCGCTGGGACTGAATCCGGTTCCATGGTCTGGTATTGGTTGTTGATCGCCGCGGTTGCGGTCGAACGCGTCGCGGAACTCGTTGTCTCCCAACGCAACCTGGCCTGGAGCCGGGCCCGCGGCGGCGCCGAGTTCGGCGCGCAACACTACCCGGCGTTGGTGGTTTTGCATGTCGGCCTGCTGGCGGGTTGCCTGGTGGAGAGTCTGTACCGCCCCTTCCTGCCCGCGCTGGGCTGGCCGATGCTGGCGGTGGTGCTGGCCGCCCAGGGGCTGCGTTGGTGGTGCATCGCCACCCTGGGCCACCAGTGGAACACCCGCGTCGTCGTCATCCCCGGCGCGGCGCGGGTGACCCGCGGGCCGTACCGGATCATGTCGCACCCGAATTACGTGGCGGTCGTCGTCGAAGGGGTGGCGCTGCCGCTCGTGCACAGCGCGTGGATCACCGCGCTGGTGTTCACCGTGCTCAACGCGTTGGTACTCCGGACGCGCATCAAGGTCGAGAACGCTGCGCTGGCGAGGCTGCGGTGATCGACCTGCTGGTGGCGGGCGGCGGGCCGGCCGGTCTGGCCACCGCGATCCACGCCGCGCGGGCCGGACTCGAGGTCGTCGTGGTGGAACGGCGGCACGGACCCGTCGACAAGGCCTGCGGCGAGGGGCTGATGCCCCATGCGCTGCGGCAGCTGAAAGTCCTCGGCGCCGACCCGCCGGGCATGCCGTTCCACGGCATCACCTACCTCGACGGTCAGCGCCGGGTTACCGGCCGAGTCCGCTCCGGGCCCGGGCGCGGTGTGCGCCGAACATGTTTGCATGCAAGCCTTTTGGACGCGGCGACGGCGGCCGGGGTGCGGATCGAGCATGGCGAGGTTGGCCCGCTGAGCCAGGACGCGACGGCGGTGCGCTGCGGCGACTTTCGCGCCCGCTACCTGGCCGCCGCCGACGGGCTGCACTCGCCGATCCGCGCCGCGCTCGGTTTGGCCCGTTCCTCGGCGGGCCCGCGCAGGTGGGGCATCCGGCGTCATCATGTGATGACGCCGTGGACCGACTGCGTGGAGGTGTACTGGTCCGGTGACGCCGAGGCGTACGTCACCCCGGTGGCCGAGGACTGCGTCGGCGTCGCGATCCTCACCACGCACCGGGGCGGATTCAGCGAGCATCTCGAGGCGTTCCCCGCGCTGAAGGCTCGGGTCGACGGCCACGGGCACGGCCCCGATCGCGCCGCCGGCCCGCTGCGGCAGCGAGTGCGCAGCCGGACAGCGGGGCGGGTGCTGTTGGTCGGTGACGCGGCGGGATACGTCGACGCGCTGACGGGCGAAGGCCTCGGGATCGCGTTCAGCGCGGCCGAACTGCTGGTGAACTGCGTCGCCGCCGGTCGCGTTGGCGACTATGACCGGCAGTGGCGCCGGATGTCGCGCCGCTACCGAGTACTCACCGCGGGGGTGCTGCAGGCCAGCGCGTCATCGCTGCGCTCGCGGATTGTGCCTGCCGCCAACGTCTTTCCCGGTGTCTTCACCAGCGCCGTCAACATGCTCGCCGAATAGCGCTCAGACGAGTGGCCGCGATCGACAGCTAAGCAGTTCGTCGAGTTCCGTCTCGAAGCGATCGGCCAGATCCCACAGGTCGTCCACCAGCCGTCGGCACGAAATGATGCCCACATTGAGCTTGCCGCTGAGCGACATCACCGTGATGTTCAGTCCCGAACCGTGAAAGATCGGGCCGAGCGGATACAGCGCTTTGATTTCGGCGCCCAGGCCGTACAGCTTGTGTTGCGGTCCGGCCACATTCGAGATGATCACGTTGTGGACCGGCGTGTGACTGAGCGGCGTGTGGGCCAGCACGCCCAATATTGCGCCGAATACCGCCCGAACGGCGATTTGGGTCACGTCGAGCACCAGCGTCGGATTGATCGCTCGACTGTGTTCCTTTGCACGTGAATTCGCTTCGGCGATGGCCTGCAGCCGTTCGCCCGGATCCTCGATGTGGGTTTGGAGGTTGCAGAACATCCCCGACACGTGATTGCGGCCCGGCCGGTCTGATCTGCCGTGCACCGACATCGGCACCACCGCCACCAGCGGTTTGTCCGGCAGTTCGCCCCGATCACGCAGGAACTCGCGGAGCGCACCGGCGCACAGCGCCAACACGACGTCGTTGACCTTGACATCGAACCGGTTCTTCACCCGTAAGACGTCCTCGAAGTCCATCTGCGCCAGCGCAATGGTGCGTTCGGCGGTGACTTCCGCATTGAACTGCGTCGCGGGAGCGGCAAACGGTGCGGCCATCGCCCCTCCGCTGCGCGCACGGCTCACGGTGTCGACGATCGTCGAGACGGCCGCGGGCACCACTTTGGCCAACTGCAAGGGCCGGGTCAGGAACCTCACCAGTCCCCCCGCGGCAATTTCGAACTCCGTGGCGTCGCCGGGCCCGTCCACCGGGTCGGGAGGCGGAGAGTCGGGCTCCGGGCTGCACAGCTTGGAGATCAGGTTCGCGGCCGTGACGCCGTCCACCGCGGAGTGGTGCACCTTGATCATCATCGCGAGCGCGCCGTCCTCGTGCGCATCCGTGTCGGCGGCCTCCTCAACCACCCACATCTCCCACAGCGGCTTACTTCGGTCCAGCGAAACCGACGCCATCGTCGAGCCCGCTTAGCCGTTCCATCAACTCCGCGTACCCCGACTGACACGAACGTCAAACGCGCCCATCAGATTCGACTGGCTCTGCAAACGTCGAGAGGCCGCAGTTGCGGTGACGCCGCTCGCGGCGATATCACATGCGCTATCACGTTCTACAACCGAACACGGTCGCCATCGTGTGACAGG
>NZ_JBOGDB010000193.1:0-5864 GCF_050701515.1 Mycobacterium sp.
CTGCCCGGCCTGCGCGGATCGGCTGCGGGCGACGAAGGCCAACGGGATGGTCAGCGGGACCACAAACGGCCCGAACAGCAGCACCAGCACGAATGCGAGTACCGCCAGCGGGTTCGTCTTCACGACAGACACGCCAGGCGGAATCACGGTCGGGCGCGCGGCCGACGGCGCCACGGTCGGCCCGCCGACCGTGAACCCCGCGCCGAAGCGGCTTGGCGGCAGCGCGGAATCACCCACGACCAGCACCCTCCTCATGTCCTTATGGCTGCGTCCCCTCATCGTCGACAGAGACGGTGAGTGCGAGCAATCGTACGTTCGATCGACGGCAATCGGCTGCGGTACCGCATTACCCTGCCTATGTTGACTAGGAAAATTGGTTGGAGGTTAGGACAGACGGTGATGTCAGGGCCGGCGACCGGCATGGACGCAACCTGTGCCCACTGCGGCTCGCCCCTGCGCGCAAACGCCCACTACTGCAACGCTTGCGGCAAGGCCGCACCGAAACGCCAGGTTCACTCGCAGCCGGTGCCGGTGACGAACCGCGCTGCGGCCCAGCCAGATCCCTTGACCGCATCGGCGGTGGCCGCCGACCAGATCGTGCTGGCCGGCCCCGGAGTGCGCTGCTGCAGCTTCCTGCTCGATCTCGCGGTGATGGCCAGCCCGGTGCTGCCGCTGGCCACTGTCGGCGCAATCCTCGGCGTCGCCGAGGTGGTGTACCTCGTGGTCCCGGTGGCCTTCGTCGCGGTGTGGATTTGGATGCAGATATGGCAGGGGTTCAGCGGAACGTCGTTCGGCAAATCAGTACTGGGACTTCGGCTAATCCGAGAGGCGGATCGGCGGGCGCCGGGATTCCCTGCCGCGGCGGGTCGCAGCCTGGTGTTCGCCGCCACCGGGGGCCTGGCCGCACTGCCCGCCATCGCCGGCCCCCCGCGCGGCGGAATGCATGACCGCGTCAGCGGGCTGGTCCTGATCGACATCGCGGTGGGCGCAAACCCACTGGGCCCGCGCCAGCAGACCGGTCTGCGCCGGACCGTAGACCGCGGCCTGAAAAGTGTGCATTCACCAGTGCCCCTCGGTGCGACGGGACAACGCTGATGCAACTCAAGTTCATGCTGCGCCGTGAGGACGGCACCCGGGCACGGGTGGCGGTGACCGCCGACGCGACCGCGTCGGTCGCCGACCTGGCTACCGCGCTCAGCGTCGGGGATCCCGAGCGGCGAGCCACCCGCCGACCCACCAACGCGACGCTGAAACTCGAACACAGTGCGTTCGACACCGCCGCGCAGGGACGGCTTCTCGATCCCGGACGAAGCCTCATCGAATCGGGCATCCGGTCCGGTTCGACGGTCAGCATCGCCGGTGCGGCTCCCTCGATGGTTCCGCGTACGCGGCGGGGCCGGTCGGTCGCCGTACTCCGGGTGCTCGAAGGTCCCGACGCCGGCCGCGAATTCCCACTCACCGCAGGCAACTCCGTGATCGGCACGGCCATCACCAGCGACGTGATGCTCACCGATCCCGGGGTGGCCGATGTGCACGCCGCCGTCATCGTCGGCGAAAGCGTCGAGATCTCCAACCTGGCCGGGCCGTCAGGTGTGCTGGTGGGCGACCGGCCGGTGCAGCGGGCACTGGTCGGTTCCACCGACGTGGTGAAGCTGGCCAACACGTCGATCGCGGTGCTGCACACCGTGCGGCCGGGCACCGTCCAGACCGACAGCGCGGCAATCGAATTCAACCGCTCACCCCGGGTGCTGACCCGCTTCCCCGACCGGAAGTTCCCGGCTCCGCGCCCGCCGCAGCGGCCCGAACCGACGCACTTCCCGGTGGTGTCGATGCTGCTGCCGTTGATGCTCGGACTGGTCCTGTTCGCGGTCACCCGCAGCATGCTGGTGGTGGTGTTCATCGCGCTCAGCCCGCTGCTCATGCTGGGCATGTACATCGACACCATGTTCCAGACCAGGAAGAAGCACAAGCAGTCGATCGAGCGATTCGCCGAGGCACTGCGGCAGCTCGCCGAGGACCTGACCGCGGCCCAGCGCGTGGAGAAGGTGGTGCGGCTCAACGAGACGCCCGCTCTCGACGAGATCTTGCAGGCCATTCACCGGCTGGGCCCGCTGCTGTGGACCCATCGCCCCGAACATCCCGAGTTCCTCACCGTCCGTTTGGGATTGGGCGATGCGCCGTCGCGTTGCCACGTGGAAATCTCCGATGACCCCGAGGCCGAAACACAGTACGCGCAGCAGGCGCTCGAGCTTCGCGAAGAGTTCGCTCAGATCAGCGAGGTTCCGATCGTGGCCGATCTCCGCGAGTGCGGCGCCCTGGGCGTCTGCGGTCCGCGCGGGCTGGTCGACGGCGTCGCACGCGGGATCGTCATGCAGCTGGTCGGTTTGCATTCGCCCGCCGAACTGGCCGTCACCGCATTCAGTTCACCGCAGACACGTGAGTCGTGGGAGTGGCTGGAATGGCTGCCGCACATCGGTTCGGTGCACAGCCCGCTGGCCGGAAACCATCTCACCGAAAGCGCCAACGGCGGTCTTGCGCTGTTGGCCCGGCTGGAGCATCTGGTCAAGCAGCGCAGCGAATCCCAGCCGTCCGGCGTGTCCGAGTCGCTCGGGCCGATCGACGAGGACGCGGGCGGCACGGTCGACACCGCGGCGGGCGTGGTGCCCGCCGTCATCGTGCTCGTCGAGGACACCGCGCCGATCGACCGTTCCCGGCTGACGCGGCTGGCCGAACGCGGCGGACCGGTCGGCGTGCACGTCGTCTGGGTGGCCACCCAGGTCAGCAGCCTGCCCGCCGCGTGCCGGACCTTCGTATTGGTGGACAACGCAACCGAGGGTTCGACGGTCGGTGAGGTGCGCCACGGCCGGCACAGCTTCCCGGTCGCCTGCGACAGCCTCGACATCCCGGTCGCCAAGCAGGTCGCGCTGCTGCTGGCACCGGTGGTGGACGTCGGCGCGGCCGTCGAGGACGAAACCGACCTGCCGCGGTCGGTGACGTACCTGAGCCTGACGGGTCCCGCCCTGGCCAGCGACCCGACCGCGGTTGCGCGGCAATGGATTGCGAACGAGTCCGTCGCGCAGCGCAACGACCGGATACCCCCACCGTCGGGACGCCCGGCCACCCTGGGGGCCCTGGTCGGGTCGACCGGCTCCGATAACTTTCACCTCGATCTGCGCGAACAGGGGCCGCACGCGCTCGTCGGCGGCACCACCGGCTCCGGCAAGAGCGAGTTCCTCCAGACGTGGGTGCTGGGCATGGCCACCGCGCACAGCCCCGACCGAGTCACCTTCCTGCTCGTCGACTACAAGGGTGGCGCGGCGTTCGCCGAGTGCGTGCAACTGCCTCACACGGTCGGCCTGGTCACCGACCTCTCGCCGCATCTGGTGCGGCGGGCGTTGACGTCGCTGCGCGCCGAACTGCGTCGGCGTGAGCACCTGCTGAACGTCAAGCGCGCCAAGGACCTGGCGTCCCTGGAGCAGACGGGTGACCCGGAAACGCCGCCCAGCCTGGTCATCATCGTCGACGAGTTCGCCGCGCTGGCCACCGAGGTGCCCGAGTTCGTCGACGGCGTCATCGACGTGGCGCAGCGCGGGCGCTCGCTGGGACTGCATCTGATCCTGGCCACCCAGCGGCCCGCGGGCGTCATCAAGGACAACCTGCGCGCCAACACCAACCTGCGGATCGCATTGCGGCTCAACGACGCCGACGACTCACTGGACGTGATCGACGACAAGCTGGCGGCGCACTTCCCACCCGAGATCCCCGGACGTGCCGCCGCCAAGACCGGCCCGGGCCGGTTGACGACGTTTCAGTCCGGCTATGTCGGCGGCTGGTCTGCCGATCAACCCGACATCACCCCGATCGACATCTGCGAGTTCGCGTTCGGCCGGCGCCGTCCGTGGAACCCCGACCTGGCGCTCGGCCGTGCCGCCACGCTGTCGGGCGGCCCGACCGACATCACCCGCATTGTCTCCACCGTCCGGGCGGCCGCCGAGTCGCTGGCCATCCCGGCGCCGCGCAAGCCGTGGCTGCCACCGTTGCTTGCGGTGTATCCCCTGGAATCGCTGACCGGCTACGCGCGCGACAACGAATTGGTGTTCGGCATGGCCGACGCACCCGCCGACCAGTTCCAGCCCATCGGCAGCTTCTCCCCGGACCGCGACGGCAACATGGCGATCATCGGCACCGGCGGCTCCGGCAAGTCGACAGCGCTTCGCTCGGTGGCGATCTCGGCCGCGCTGGCACCTGGTGACGGGCCGGTGCACGTGTATGGATTCGATTTCGCCTCCGGCAGCCTGCACATGCTGGAAGGGCTGCCGCATGTCGCGGCGGTCGTCGACGGCGACGACGACGAACGCGTCGGCAGGGTGCTGCGCCGGCTCACCGCGATCCTCGAGGACCGTGCCAAGAAGTTCGCGCGGGCGCGGGCGTCGAGCATCTCCGAGTACCGGCGCCTCGCCGATCCCGACGAGCCCCGGATCCTGTTACTGGTCGACGGCATCGGTGCGTTTCGCGACGCCTACGAACACATCACGCACACGCCGTATTTCGGCATGTTCAGCCAGATCGCGTCGGACGGTCGTCAGCTCGGACTGCACATCGCCATCACCGGCGACCGCCCGGGCGCGCTGTCGTCGTCGTTGGCGTCGACCATCCAGCGCCGCCTGGTGCTGCGGCTGGCCACCGACGATGACTACCTGATCGCGGGAGTGCCCGCCGACATCCTGTCGGCCGCCTCGCCGCAGGGCCGCGGGATCATGGACGGCCAGGAAATCCAGGTCGCGGTGTTCGGCGGCGACCCCAACGTGGCCGTGCAGGGCCGCGCCGTCGACCAGCTCGCAGAATCCATGCGAGAAAAGGGATTCGCGGCGCCGGAGCCCGTCGAGCGGCTGGCCGAGCGCATTCCGTTGGACACCCTGCCCACCGGCGCCCCCAGCGGGATGCCTATCGGCATCGCCGACGAGACGCTCGCACCGATCGGCATCACCCCGCAGGGCATGCTGATGGTGACCGGGCCGCCCGGCAGCGGACGCACCACCACGCTGCTGACGCTGGCCCAAGCGGTGCGCCGCGACAACCCGGGCGCCCGCATCGTGTACATGGCGCCCGTCGCGTCGACCATCAGCGCCGTCGGCGACTGGAGCGACACTGCGATCGGCGCCAGCGCGGTGGTCGACCTCGCCAACGACCTGATGTCCGGCGTCAGCACGGGTGGCGGCACCAACACGGTGGTGCTCATCGAATCCCTCACCGACTTCGGCGCCACCGAAGCCGAGGCGGAGCTCGCACGGATGGTGAAGACCCTTTCCGACGCATCGGTTTTCGTCGTCGGCGAGTCCGAGGTGTCCACGTGGAGCCAAGCCTGGCTGCTGGCGCAGCCCTTCAAGTCGGCCCGACGGGGGCTGGTGCTCTCGCCCAGCGGGCTGGAAACCGACAGCCTGCTGAGCACACCTATCGGCCCGGTCCGCCGGCACGACTTCCCGCCCGGCCGAGGCGTTCTCATCGACAAGGGCAAGGCCGTTTGGATGCAGGTCGCCCAGCCCATCATCTAAGGGGAGACGAATCATGGCGTATTTCGGACAGGACATCGAACAGGTTCAGATGCTGGCCAATCAGCTCAATGCAAGAGCCGGCGAGGTCGAGAAGCTGATCGCACAACTGTCGGCGACCGTCGACTCGATCGAGTGGCAAGGACCCGACGCCGAGCGATTCAAGGCCGACTGGAAGGGACAGCACGCCGCGCAGCTGCGTGCCGTCGTCTCCACCCTGCAGACAGCGTCGCAAGATGCGCGCCGCAACGCCCAGGACCAACAAATGGCCAGCGGGCGCTAGTCATGGCGTACTACGGCGCAGACCCTGGACAG
>NZ_JBOGDB010000194.1:0-5856 GCF_050701515.1 Mycobacterium sp.
ACCGTCGGTGCGCGCAACGTGCACGCCACCTAATCCGGGCTAGGCGACCGATTCGCGGTCCGTCCGTCGGGGCATCATCGCCCATCGGATTCCGCCCACCACGGCGTTGCCGGCCATCCTGATGACGGTGGCCTCGACCGGCGGAACGTACGGCAGCCACAGCGGTGCGCGCGCCCACGCCGGCAGCATGGCGACCGACGTCGCAGCGAGGACACCATAGGGTGCCCGTGCAACCAACGGCAGCGGCGGGGTCAGCAGCAGATACCGGGCAGCGTCCCTGGCCGCGGCTGTCCCGCGCAACTCGGGCCGATATGCGGAGATACGTTGCCGCAGTTGGTGTTCAGTGCGCGGTGGATCGGGCACTCCGAGTGCCTCGGCGACACGGCCGGTGTCGGCCACATATCCGTCACGACCCGCCTGATCGAGCGGCGCGGCCCCATAGAGCTGGTGTGCGAGCAGAAAGCTGTCCACCTCGGCGACGTGCACCCACTCCAGCAGGTGAGGATCCGACGCGTGGTAGGGCGTGCCATCCGGCGCGACGCCTCTGACCCGCCGATGGATTCCGCGCACCTTGTCGACCGCGCGTTGCGCATCGTCGGCCGGACCGAAGGTGGTCACCGCGAGGAAGGTGCTGGTGCGTTGCAGCCGACCCCACGGATCGCCCCGGTAATCGGAGTGCTCGGCGACGCCCGCCATGGCCAACGGGTGCAGCGATTGAAGCAGCAGCGCCCGCAATCCACCGACGAACATCGAGGCATCCGCGTGGACCCTTCGGATCGGGCGGTCCTCGCCGAACCAGCGCGGGCCGGGGGCGTCGTGGATGCGGGCCCTGTTGCTGGGGCCGTCGGGTCCGGCGATCAGGCCGAACAGCGCCCGGCCAAGACCCATACGCACCCCGCCCAGCTCACCCAACAGGCTCATGTCAGATGACCTTGAGGACAGCGCCGATCGCAAGGCCGACGACCAGCAACGCGCCCGCCTGACGCACGTGCAGGAAGGCCAGCGCCGCGTACCACAACGGCCAAACGGGGTAGTCCGGCGGTGGTTCGTCGGGCGGTGGACGGCGGAAGCGCGGCCAGACCTTCCATAGCCGGGGCAGCGCGAGGACGACGAGAAGTGCGGGCCATGGCATGGCGCCGAACACGACGGCCACCGCGACCAGCACATAGAACCCGACCATCATCGCCAGCGTGGCGACCCGGGCCCGCTCCGCGCCGAGAATCACTGGAACGGTGTGGATTCCGAGCGGCTGATCGAAGGGGATCTTGTCGATGTGCTTGCCCATCAGCACCGTCGTGCACAGCAGGCCGTACGGCAGCGACGCCAGCACGATGTCCCAGCCGACCGAGCCGACGGCGGAGTAGTACGTACCGCACACCATCAGGGGACCCCACACGACGAAGACGTCGGGCTCGCCGAGGCCGTGCTTCTTGAGTCGCAGCGGTGGCGCGGTATACGCCACGCTGAGCACGAAGCCCGCGAGTGCGAACGCCAGCACCGGCCACCCGCGAGCCAGCGTGAGCACCACGAGGATCGCCAGGTCGACGAGGTTGACGAGGAAGATCGCCACCAACAGCGTCCGGCGGCTCACCAGTCCGGACAGCACCGGGTGCGGCGCGTAGAGGGACCGCGGGTAGGTGGCGCTGTCGCTGCCAACCTGGGTGTCGAACAGGTCGTTCATCAGATTGTTGGCGACATGGGCCAGGGTGATTCCGACCAGGGCGAGGACGAGCCAGCGCCAGTCCAGGCCCGGTTCGCCGATCGCCAGCAGCGCCGCAACCAGGCCGGATACCAGGGTCATCGGCAGCACCGCCGCCCGGGTCACCACGAGCCAGCGTGTGACGGTGTCGATCGGCGTGTCGGGCGGTGGGTTGGTGGTGCGCAGGGCGTACACCCAAGACCGCACCCGGGAACGAGACTTGACCTCGGTCATCCTCAAATCGTATGCCCGAGCTCGGCGAGCGAGCGACGGCCGTCAGAAACCCGTCATCTCAGGCGCGTGGCAGTGCGGCTGCAAGGCGGCAATCATCATCTTGTTACTGGCCGGCCGAAATTCGGCGGGCAGCCTCGACCAGAGCCTCGGCTGCTCGACTGGCCTTCTTACGCTCGTCAATCGTCGCCGGCTGGTGCGTATAGGCCACTTTTGTCTTCAAGTTCAGTAGGGTCCGCAGGTACTTCTCCATGTTCCCCTCGGCCTGTTTCAGTAGTGCGGCCGCTTCATAGTGATTTTCGCCCGTCGCATGCACTCCCAGTCGAGCGCAACAAATGACGTCCGCGGCGGCGATACCGGCATCAACAAGCAAGTCAACCGCCGCGTTCGGTAAGTCATCGGCGATGACCACAGCGCCTTCATGGAACTCGTTCGCCTTCTTCAGCCGGCCATCGCGGAATGCGTTCGTGCAATCCGGGGTTCGCCGCGTCATTTGCGCAGCGCTTCTGTCGAAACTGCCCGTAGTTGCTTGATGAGCCAAGCTCGCGACCCGGCCACCGTGAGTCCGTGGTCAATCACATCGCGCACCATTGGCTCAGCGCTAGCAGCGCCCAAATCCTCGACCGCGTACTCGACCACGCGCGCGTCGTTGCCCGTCCATCTGGTGGCAGTCGCCGCAAGCTCGTTGACTTGGCGCGCCCACACGCTGTCCGAGGTTTCGCGGTCGCGCACGAGAAAGATGTCGAGGTCACTATGAAGCGTCATTTCGCCTCGAGCTACCGATCCGAAGATTGCGGCATACACCGGCGGTTGCTCCCAAGCCTCAAGGTGACGCTCGAGGCGGGTCATGAAGGTGCTCGCCAGGTGAGCTAGCGCCTGAATGGGCTCTGCAGCAATATGCTCAGAGTTGAGCCTATACGCGAATGCGTTACCGACTCGCTCGGCGAGAACCACACCTTGGAGCACCAATCTCGTCAGCACTTTGCGTATGCCCTCCTCGGAGTAGCCGTTGAGGACACGACGTATTTGGCCAGTGGTGAACGTGACGTCATGCGCCGCCAGCACCGCTAGTACATCGCCGTCGAGCGTCGGCGTCACCGTCGCAAACGGCCGGTTGAACTGCATCGCGGTCTCCAAATCGGCAACTAATGTACCTGCTAGCTTACTATAGTTGGTGTTAGCCAATAATAGTTGGTTTACCCCCACTACACTTGGACCGCAGCTGCGACAGATGCGGTGACGCACGCGTTGGGCGATGCCGGCCGGGTCGAGCGACTGCAATTGGCCGCCGGGGCCGCTTTCCGTTTCGTGGCCGCCGCACATGGGTACGCCGACCGGTTATGAACATCGCGCCCGCCACCGTCAAGCCCGCATCCGTCGTCGCCGTCCTGGGTATGGCCGTCGCCTTGAGCGCCTGCGCAGAAGAACAGCCGCAGGGCCAGCAGTCGCCGACGACCACAACTACCCAGGTAGCCGGCGCTGAACGATTGACCACCCAACTGAAAACCCCGGACGGCCGAACGGTCGCCGACGCGACCTTCGAGTTCGCCAACGGCTACGCGACGGTGACGGTGGAGACCGTCGAAACCGGCATCCTGAGCCCCGGCTTCCACGGCATGCACATCCACTCGGTGGGCAAGTGTGAAGCCGACTCGGTGGCTCCAACCGGCGGTTCTCCCGGCAACTTCAACTCCGCCGGGGGCCATTTCCAGGTGCCCGGTCATTCCGATCATCCGGCCAGCGGCGATTTGACCTCTCTGCAGGTGCGACCCGACGGTTCGGCGAGGGTCGTCACCACCACCAGCGCCTTCACCGCGGCGGACCTGTTGGCCGGCGAGAAGACCGCCTTGATCATCCACGAGGGCCCGGACAACTTCGCCAACATCCCGTCGCGCTACCGGGGCCCAAACGACGCTCCCGGTCCCGACCAGGAGACGCTGGCCACCGGCGATGCGGGCGGGCGAGTGGCCTGCGGTGTCATCGACGGAACGGCCGCCATGACGACCACCACGACGACGACGACCGTGTCCCCCACGACGGTGCCCCCGGCGACGGTCACGACGGTCCCCCCGGCGCAACCCAGCCCGACCGACACGGTCACGGTGACCGTCCCGACCGTTACGGAGGTCCCGACCGTCCCGGAGGTGCCGAACGTCCCCAACCCGCCGAACATCCCGGAGGTCCCGAACGTCCCCAATCCGCCCAACATCCCCGGCCCTGGCGGCTGATAGTTGAGGGCGCTAAGAAATCCGCGCGCTCAGAACTTCCAGGCAAAGACACCTTCCCGCGACCGACGGATGATGAATCCGCGGGCTTCCCCTCTCACTGTGGGTGTGTTGCCAAGTAGTCGCCGACGGGGATCGGTGAGTTAGCGGCATAGCCGACGGGCAGGAGCACTTCGCCTGAAGTCGTGCGGTAGTAGACATCCCATCGGTAATAACCGGCGAATGCGGCGGGGCCGGTTGCCAGCACGGCGGCGTAGTCCTTGACTGCCCGTACGTACAAACCGGAATTGTTGTAGCGGTAGAGGGCATGGTCCTGATCGTCGGCGAAACCGTTGGCGGCCAGGTAGCGACCGGCCGCCATGATGCTGTCGTGTGGCGAGAGGATGTCGCCACCGTCGCCGTACGCGGCGAACGTCGACGGCAAGAATTGCATTGGGCCGTGCGCACCGGCGGAGCTCAGCCCGACGATGCGGCCGAAGCGGCTTTCGATGAAGTTAATCGCCGCCAGGTAGTTCCAGCCGACGCCGGTCGCGCTCTCCGCCTCGCGGTAATAGCCGAGCAGCTCTTCGGCAGGCGCCGGCGGGTCGATGCGCCACGCGGGCATGCTGTCCTCCGGATCGACCAACGCGTCCAGCTGGTGGCGCGCATCGATGTTGCGGTCATAGACACCGATGACTTCCTGCGGAATACGTGGCCGCGCGATCGCTTCCCACTCGGGATTGCGAGCCAGCGTTCGGTAGGCCACTTGCTGGCGGCGCGCCGCATCGACCAGCACGGCTTCTGGAGACGACGGGTCGCGTAGCGCACGCTCGTCGGCGACTAGGTCGTCGGCCAATTGCGCGGGGTCCGACGCGAGCCGTGGCGGCGCAGTCGGCAATGTCGTCGCTACCGGCGACGGCGCGGCGGTCCGGGGGGCGGCCGGCGTCGTGCTCGACGTCGGAGCGGTCGACGACGTGGTCGGCTCCGCACAGGCCGCGAGCGCGAACGTCATCGCGGCCACGAGCAGTCCCATGCCGCAACGCATCCTCCTATGTTGACGGAGTTGGGCTGTCAGCGTGCCATTTTGCCTTGGCAGCGATGCTACAACGTTTGCTGTAGCAATTACTACTATGGATCTAGCTGCAATTTATTGCGAATCCGAACTTAATTCAGCAAAGACGGCCTAGCTTCTGTCTTGGTCGGGGATTCGGTCGTCACGCCGTCGTCGGTCTTGTCGCCGACCGCGCCGGCGCAAGCAGACACCTTCGACCCCTCCGTACCGCATCCACCGATCTGGTGCCCCGGCAAGGGGCCGGGCCTGGCGGGGTCGGGGTATGGCGGCTACTGCGAAGGCAAGAGCCCTGGTGCAACTTGTCCGAGGATGCTGGGTTCACCGAGGTCGCCCGGCCGACGAAGCGACGAGGCGTGATGCGGATCGACTTCCGGTAGCAACGCGATCGGGCGCCAGCATCACGGCGGTGATCGGGACGACGAGCGCAAGTAAAGCGATCACGAAGACCGGGAACAGGAATGAGAAGACCTCGGGCCCGCCGGGAACCGGCGCGGCGTGATCGACGGTCACACGGACCGCTGCGATGCCCGTGTAGTGCATTCCGACGACAGCGACGCCCATTACGAGCCCTGCGACGAATCGCAGCACCAGCGACTCGAGGACGAGCGTGAACCACAGCGCGGCCGTCGCTGCGACCACGGCGATCAGGA
>NZ_JBOGDB010000195.1:0-7603 GCF_050701515.1 Mycobacterium sp.
GACCGTGCGCCGCGGTATCCCCGCGGACTGAGCGCGACGGGTACCGGCGCGGAGTGCAGCAGCCAGTCGGTGGTGGAGCCGAGAACTACTTGGCCGAGCGCGCCGTTCGACGACGAACCCGTCACCAGCACCCGTGCTTCAAGCTCTTCGGCCGCTTCGAGAAGGCCTTCGCCCGCGGTGCGGTTGGCGACTTTCTTGAAGCTGATTTCCACCCCCTGGCCGATCTGGTCGAGGCACCGTTGCGCCTCGCGCTGCGAGTCCGCCGCCAATTGGTCTGCCCACGCGGCGTATTCGGCATCGATCCGCGCCGGCGACGGTGTGGTCCACGGCTTGGGTACGACCGTGACGACGACCAGCGACGTGTTCAGCGTTTTCGCCGCTTCGACGGCCAGGTGCAGCGCCGACCGCCCCGCCTTACCGGCCAGGTAGCCGGCGACGACGGTCACGGCTCGTCCTTGGGCGGGCTGACGAAGTCGTGATCCTTCGGCTCCTCGACGAACATGACATCGTCGTCACCGGCGATCGCGGTGGGTATGTAACCGTCTGCACCACCCGCATTCAGAGCACTGTGGCGCCGGCTCCAGAACAGGTAGAAGAGCAGCGCCACGGCGACCCACGCGCCGAACCAGAACCAGGTGATTGCGGGCAGGCTGAACAGCACGGCGGCGCACGCGAGCACCGCCAGGATCGGGGTAATCGGATACAGCGGCACCTTGAACCCGCGCGGCAGGTCGGGCTGGCGAACCCGCAAGACGACGACGCCGATCGACACCACGATAAACGCGACCAGGGTGCCGATGGAGACCAGATCCCACAGATACTCGAGCGGGACGAATCCGGCCAGGAGTGCGCATACCGCCGCGACGATGATCGTATTGCCGACCGGTGTCATGGTGCGCGGGTTGACCTTTGCGAACATCGACGGAAGCAGCCCGTCGCGGCCCATCGCGAACAGGATGCGGGTCTGGCCGTACATCACCACCAGCGTGACCGAGAAGATCGAAATCACCGCGCCCGCGGCCAGGACAGTGCCGGCCCAGGTGCCACCGGTGATGTTCCTCAGAATCACCGCCAGTCCGGCGGTGGCCTGCTCCTCCGAGCCGAATTCCGCGGTGGGTTGCGAACCCAGCGCCGAAATCGCCACCAGCAGATACACGGTGGTGACGATCACCAGTGCCCCGATGATCGCCTTGGGCATGGTGCGCTGCGGATCCTTGACCTCGTCACCGGCCGTGGCCACCGCGTCCAGCCCGATAAACGTGAAGAAGATTGAGCCCGCCGCCAGGGTGATGCCCCCGATGCCCGAATCCCAGAAGCCGGCGAAGTGGTCGGAATTGTATGCCGTCAACGCGATCACGACAAACATCAGCAGCACAGCCAGCTTGATGATCACCATGATGGTGTTGACCAAGGCGGACTCGCTAGCGCCACGGATCAGCAGCAGCGCGCACATGGCAATTAGAATCACTGCGGGGAGGTTGATGACGCCCGGATCGGCATCCCATGGTGCGGCTGAAAGCAACTGCGGTATTTGGAAACCGAACAAGTTGTTCAACAACTCGTTCAGATAGCCGCTCCACCCGACCGACACCACCGAGATCGAAACGCCGTACTCCAGCAGCAGGCATGCGGCCACACCCATGGCCACGAACTCACCCAGCGTCGTGTAGGCGTAGGAGTAGGTGGACCCCGACACCGGCACCGCGGACGCTAACTCGGCATAGCAAATAGCTGACAGGCCAGCCGCGATGCCCGCCATGATGAACGAAATGATCACCGCCGGGCCCGCCTCCGGCACCGCCTCCGCCAACACGAAGAAGATGCCGGTGCCCACCGTCGCGCCGACGCCGAACATCATCAGCCGGAACGTGCCGATACTTCGCTTGAGGTGGTCGGAGGCGCCATGTGCGACCGGGGCGCCGATCACGGGCCGACGTCGTAACATCTGCTCGGAGAGGCGTATCGATGGGGCGGTCATGATGCCTCCTGCTGGGCTATATATCTCCGTATCGGATTAGTGTGAACCAGGTTCGGCCAGGACGTCGGCGAACTGAGAAGTAGCCCAATCGATCTCCTCGGCGGTGATCACAAGCGGAGGAGCAAACCGCAGCGTCGACCCATGGGTGTCCTTGACCAGAATGCCGCGCTCGGCGAGCCGCAAGCTTATCTCCTTGCCGGTCGCCAGCGCAGGGTCGATGTCGACACCGGCCCACAGCCCCAGGCCACGCACCTCCAGCACGCCGTGGCCGATCAGCGTGCGCAGTCGCGCGTGCAGACGGTTGCCGAGTTCGGTTGAGCGGGCCTGGTATTCGCCGCGGCGCAGCATCGACACAACCGTGCTGCCGACTGCGGCCGCCAGCGGATTGCCGCCGAACGTCGAACCGTGCTCGCCGGGGTGCAGCACCCCGAGGACCTCGCGGTCGGCGACCACCGCCGACACCGGAACGACCCCGCCGCCCAGGGCCTTGCCGAGCAGATACATATCGGGCACCACGTCCCAGTGGTCGCACGCGAAGGTGCGACCGGTGCGCGCCAGGCCGGACTGGATCTCGTCGGCGATCATCAGCACGTTGCGCGCCGAGCACACGGCACGAACCCGCGGCAGATAGTCGTCGGGCGGAACGATAATGCCCGCCTCACCCTGGATCGGCTCGATCAGCACCGCGGCCGTCTTGTCGTCGATGGCGGTGGCTAGTGCGTCGGCGTCACCGAACGGCACCGAGCGAAAGCCCGGTGTGTAGGGGCCGAAGCCGCGACGCGCCGTCGCGTCGTCGGAGAAGCTGATGATCGTGGTCGTCCGGCCGTGGAAATTGTTGTGCGCCACCACGATATTGCCCTGTCCGGCGGGCATCCCCTTGACATCGTTGCCCCACTTGCGCGCCACCTTGATGGCACTTTCAACCGCTTCGGCGCCGCTGTTCATCGGCAGCACCATGTCCTTTCCGCACAGCTCGGCCAGCGATTGACAGAACGGTCCGAGCCGGTCGGAGTGGAATGCGCGGCTTGCCAGGGTCATGGTGTCCAGCTGTGCATGCGCGGTCGCGGTGATCTCCGGGTTGCGGTGCCCGAAGTTCACCGCCGAATACGCAGCCAGGCAATCCAGATAGCGTCGGCCCTCTATGTCGGTGATCCAGGCGCCCTCGGCGCTGGCCGCCACCACCGGCAGTGGCGAGTAGTTGTGCGCGACATAGCGATCGTCGACGGCGATTGCGTCCGTGGTTGCCGTCACGGCGTCAAGGATGGTCACGGATGTACCTCCAGTGTGCAGCATTTGATCGATCCGCCGCCCTTCAGCAGCTCCGACAGGTCGACGCCGATCGGCACGAAACCGGCATCGGAAAGTTGCTCGGCGAAACCGGTCGCGGCCGCGGGGTGCACGACGTGCAGGCCGTCGCAGACGGCGTTGAGCCCGAGCACGTTCGCGTCGGAGGTGGCCACCTCGATGGCGTCCGGGAAGAGCTCGAGGATCCGCACGCGCGACTCGGAGCTGAACGCCGGCGGGTAGTACGCAATGGTGGTGTCGTCGAGCACGGCCAGCGCGGTGTCCAGGTGGTAGAACCGCGGGTCGACCAGCTCGAGGCTGACCACCGGCATACCGACGGCAGCTGCGATCTCGTCATGTGCCCGGCGGTCGGTGCGGAAACCGTAGCCACCCAACACGATCGAGCCGACGACCAAGAAGTCGCCCTGGCCCTCGTTGACGTGCCGGGTTTCGGCCGGCTGATAGCCGTGCCGGGCCATCCATTCGGCGTAGGCGGCGGCTTCGTCGTGGCGTTGCGGGTAGGCGAACCGGGCGACGACGGCCCTGCCGTTGACGATCAGGCCGCCGTTGGCGGCATACACCATGTCCGGCAGACCGGCGACGGGTTCTACCAGTTCGACGGTGTGGCCCAATTCCTTGTAGGTCTGGCGCAGGCTTTCCCACTGGTTCAGCGCGACATGGGTGTCGACCGATGTCGAGGTGTCCATCCACGGGTTGATGGCGTACTCGACGGCGAAGAACGTCGGGGCAGTCATGGCGTAGTGGCGAACAGTCGATGCGCGCTCAGGTGCTTTGTCGGCGACAGGGCGCCTCCGTCTTGCGGCGACATCGGATACCGGAGCCGCGTAGGCGGCGACAGCAGAAATCGTCATGATCAAACGATATTGGCTATGTAATTTGCAATCAATCACCACCTATTGCGTATATATACACGATCTGTTGTGCCAGATGTAGGATATCGAAGGTTTGTTGCGTCGATAGGGGTTTGCCGATCATGGACCGTTTGGATGACACCGACGAGCGGATTCTCGCCGAGCTGGCCGAGCATGCCCGGGCCACGTTCGCAGAGATCGGGCAGCGAGTGAACCTGTCCGCTCCCGCGGTCAAGCGGCGGGTGGACCGCATGCTCGACAGCGGGGTTATCCGGAGCTTCACCACCGTCGTCGACCGCAATGCGCTCGGCTGGACCACCGAGGCGTACGTACAGGTGTTCTGCCACGGCACAATTGCGCCAGACGAGCTGCGCGCTGCCTGGGTGGACATTCCAGAAGTCGTCAGCGCGGCGACCGTGACGGGCACGTCGGACGCCCTCCTGCATGTGCTGGCCCGCGACATGCAGCACCTGGAGGAGGCCCTGGAACGCATCCGCTCCAGCGCGGACATCGAGCGCAGCGAAAGCATCGTCGTGCTGTCGAACATCATCGAGCGCGCTCGGTCCTGACGTGCCCGAACTGCAGGGCGGCGCACATTCGGCCGACGCCATCGTGTAGAAAACCCCACGTGAGCACATCTGGGGGCATCGTCATCGTCGGTGGCGGGCTGGCCGCCACCCGAACCGCGGAACAGCTGCGCCGTTCGGAGTACACCGGCGCGATCACCATCGTCAGCGACGAGGACCACCTGCCCTACGACCGGCCGCCGCTGTCCAAGGAAGTGCTGCGGGCGGAGATGGACGATGTCACGCTCAAGCCGGCCGAGTTCTACGAAGAGAACGACATCACCGTGCTGCTCGGCAACGGTGCGCGGTCGGTGGATACCGCGGCTCAATCGGTGACGCTGGCCGACGGCAGCGACCTCGGATACGACGAGCTCATCGTTGCGACCGGGCTGGTGCCCAAGACCATTCCGTCCTTCCCGGATCTGGAAGGGATTCGGGTGCTTCGCTCCCTCGAGGAGAGCATGGCGCTGCGCGAGCACGCGGGTTCGTGCCGGCAGGCGGTCGTGATCGGCGCCGGTTTCATCGGCTGCGAAGTAGCGGCGAGCCTGCGCGGCCTGGGAGTGAATGTCGTTCTGGTGGAACCGCAACCGACGCCGCTGGCGTCGGTGCTTGGCGAGCAGATCGGCGCGCTGGTGTCCCGCCTGCATCAGGCCGAGGGCGTCGACGTGCACTGCGGCGTCGGGGTGGCCGAAGTCCGCGGAACCGACCGTGTCGAGAAGGTGGTGCTGTCCGACGGCACCGAGCTGGACGCCGACCTGGTGGTGGTAGGCATCGGTTCGACTCCGGCGACTCAGTGGCTGGAAGGCAGCGGCGTCGAGGTGGACAACGGCGTGGTCTGCGACGCGGCCGGCCGCACCAGCACAGCACATGTGTGGGCGATCGGTGACGTCGCGTCGTGGCGCCACCCGGTGGGATACCAAGTGCGCGTAGAGCATTGGAGCAACGTCGCCGACCAGGCCCGTGTCCTGGTGCCGGCGATGTTGGGCAAGGAGATACCGGCGACGGTCACGGTGCCCTATTTCTGGAGCGATCAGTACGACGTCAAGATCCAGTGCCTCGGCGAGCCGGAGGCCGACGACACCGTGCATATCGTCGAGGACGACGGACGAAAGTTCCTGGCGTTCTACGAACGCGACGGCGTGGTGGCCGGCGTGGTAGGCGGCGGCATGCCCGGCAAGGTGATGAAGGTCCGGTCCAAGATCGCCAACGGCGCACCGATCGCCGACGTGCTCGGCTAGTAGCGATTTCGGCGTGAAAACCTGCGCTGAGCGCAGGAAATCACGCCGAAATCGCAACTACGGCTAGAACTCGCCGAGGTAGAAGCGGCAGCCCTGGTCGTCGGTGCACTGCGCGGTCTTGCCGTACGGCTGCTGCGACGGCTCCTCGATCACCGTGCCGCCGGCCTCCCGCACCCGGGCGACCGCCGCCTCGACATCTTCGACCGTCCACATCGGCACGGTTGTCGCCGTCGAGCTGCCGCCCGCCACGCCGGCCATCGGGTGGGTCTCCACCACGCCCCAGCCGTCCTCGATGCGGCCCGGCTCGAAGGTCCAGAACAGCATCCGGCTGTAGAACGCCTTGAACGCGGCCGAATCGGTGACCTCATAGGTGATGTATGAAAGTTCGCCGGGCCCAGCACCGTTGAGCTCCGGGCGCGGCTGCCCCGGCGTCGGCTCGAAGACGGCGAACCCAGTGCCCTGCGGGTCGGTGGCGTCCAGCACGGTGCCGAAGTCGAATTGCTGGACATCACCGGGCTGGCCGCCGCCGTCAAGGATCGACTGCCGGGCACCCGCGAGATCGGCGACCGCGTAGCAGCAGAACAGGGTGTGCGCCCCGGGGACGCTGAAGATCCCGATGTGTTGCTTGGTATTGGTGACCTGATTGGTCGCCCGATCGTAGGTCCAGCCCAGCACATGGCCGTAGAAGGCGGCCGCACGATCGGCGTCCGGCGTCCACACCGACACATAGCCGACGTCGCCGTGCTGGATGGGTACCGCCGCGCCGGTGACCGGCCCGGTGAGCATCCAGCGGTGGCCGAACGGGTCGACGATGGTGGCGTTGCGGGCGCCGTAGTTCTCGTAGGGCTCGAGCTGCACTTGGGCACCGCGCTCGCGCGCTCGATCGAGCGTGGCGTCGGTATCGGTCACGTGCAGCATCAGGCTCACCGAAGTCGATTGCGGCGTCGGGGCTTTCAGTCCGAGTTCGGGATACTCGTCGGCCAGATACAACACACCACCGGCGATTTCCAGCTCGGCATGCCCGATGCGGCCGTCATCCATTTCGTACGGCTCGCCCACTACCGTCGCGCCAAAGACGTCCACGTACCAAGCGATTGCCTCGCGCGCGTTTGCGACCGAGAGGTAAGGCAATGCGGCTGGCCGCGGAGGCGCGGGCGCCACGGTTGGTTGGTTGAGTTCGGCGATTGCGGTTTCGGTGCCACTCATGACAACTCCTTCTGTTCGATTGGGCAGGGACAGCGCCGATTCCAGACGTGCACGCAGTCGGGACGCGAACGCCGGATCGGGCTGGACCGGAAGCTCGTCGCCATGCAGCACGGTCAGCGGATCGTGGCTGTTGTTCATGACATCCCTCCTTCCGGTTCCGGGTAGTGAGATCTGAAGGCGCGACGGGCCCGCACCAGCAGGGCTTCGGTGGCATGCACCGTGCGGCCGATCAGTTCTGCGCATTCGGGCACGCTGCGGTCGTCCATGTAGCGCAGCGCCAGTACCGTGCGGTGCTGCTCGGGCAGCCTGGCCAGCACGCTCTCGGCGACGATGCGGTCCAGCGCCGCGTCCCAGTCGTCGGCCGGGCTGACCGGTTCGGGCAGCTCGGCCACCGGGACGCTGAACCGGTCGTGCCGACGCCGGTAGTGGTCGGCGAGCTTATGCCGTGCCACCCCGAGC
>NZ_JBOGDB010000196.1:0-4091 GCF_050701515.1 Mycobacterium sp.
CTCCGGGGCCGGCGGCGGGACAAGCGGCGCCCCCGGCTGGCCTGCTGGGGCCTGCGGCTGGCCGCCTTGCGGGGAGCCGGGCGGCTGCCCGTTCTGACCAGCCGGCTGGGCGGGAATCGCGTGCACCACCGGGCGGATGTACAGCCGCGCCGTCTGGCCCAGGTTGCGGGCCTCGCTGCCTTCGGTGCCGGGCACCGTGATCACCAGGTTGTCGCCGTCGATCACCACCTCGGAACCGGAGACGCCCAGACCGTTCACCCGAGCGGTGATGATCTCCTGGGCCTGGGCCAACGCCTCGCCGGTGGGCGCCGAACCGTCAGGCGTGCGCGCGGTAAGCGTGACACGGGTGCCGCCCTGCAGGTCGATGCCCAATTTGGGCTTGGCCTGCTTGTCTCCGGTGAGGAAGACCAACAGGTACACGCCGATCAGTAGCGCCAGGAAGAAGGCCAGGTAGCGGGCAGGGTGCACCGGCGTCGAAGGCGATGCCACGTTTCTTGGGTCTCCTCGAGATCAATTCGTCAGCACCGCAAAGGGTACGTGCCGGTGCTGGGACTGGCGACGGTCAGTCTTTGGGCAGGCGGTTCGGATCGGTGCTCTCCGTGATCTCGGTCGCGCTCGACGAGGGCTCGGAGGCGTCATCGGCGTCGTCGGCGCCCTCATCGAGGTCGTCGGTCATGCGGTCCCGGATGGCGAGCTTCATCCAGGTGGTCACGACGCCGGGGGCGATCTCCAGGTCGACGTCGTCGTCGGTGATGCCGGTGATGGTTGCCTCCAGGCCCGACGTGGTGTGCACGCGGTCCCCGATCTGCAGCGAGTTGTGCAGGTCGATGGTGGCTTGCATCGTTTTCTTCTGCCGCCGCGACGCGAAGTACATGAACGCGCCCAGGATTATGAGTAAAGGTAGGAAGACAACCAGATCCATCGCAGCAACTATCTTTCGTGTCGGTCTTGCGTTGACGGCTCCCGGACGGATGGGTCACGGGGCCTCTCAGTTGACCAGTGTGCCATTGCGGCAGCTGACGGCCGAGTGCGGCTAGCGAGGGGCGTACTCGACCGCGGGTTCGAACCAGGGCTTCTCGCCCTACCGAATGCGCATGAATCTGCGGTCCTGCGTACGCAATCCATGGTGGATTCCGGATCTGACCGAGGATTCCGGTCGCGCGAGGGCTTCTCCGACTAGGCTCGGAGCGCGACGCACACGCCGCGCTGCCACCCCGCAGGAGTCAGATGTGAGCACCCTCGAACAGAGCCGCTACCTGGCCACCGCCATCCCCGGCCCCAAGTCGGAGGCTTTGATCGACCGCAAGGCCGCCGCGGTGTCCCGCGGTATCGGCAACACCATGCCGGTCTATGCCGCACGCGCCGGCGGCGGCATCGTCGAAGACGTGGACGGCAACCGGCTGATCGACCTCGGCTCGGGGATCGCCGTCACCACCGTCGGCAATGCCTCGCCCCGCGTCGTCGAAGCGGTGCGCGAGCAGGTCGCAGACTTCACCCACACCTGTTTCATGATCACGCCCTACGAGGAGTACGTCGCCGTCGCCGAACAGCTCAATCGCCTCACCCCCGGCGGCTACCAGAAGCGCTCGGCGCTGTTCAACTCCGGGTCGGAGGCGGTGGAGAACGCGGTCAAGATCGCCAGGACCTACACCCGCAAGCCGGCGGTGGTGTCGTTCGACCACGCTTACCACGGCCGCACCAACCTGACCATGGCTCTGACCGCGAAGTCGATGCCGTACAAGCACGGTTTCGGGCCGTTCGCGCCGGAGATCTATCGCGCGCCGCTGTCCTACCCGTTCCGCGACGCCGAATTCGGCAAGGAGCTGGCCACCGACGGCGAACTGGCCGCCCGCCGCGCCATCAACGTCATCGACAAGCAGGTCGGCGCCGACAACCTGGCAGCGCTGATCATCGAACCGATCCAGGGCGAGGGCGGATTCATCGTCCCGGCCGACGGCTTCCTGCCCACGCTGCTGGACTGGAGCCGGCAGAACGACGTCGTGTTCATCGCCGATGAGGTGCAGACCGGATTCGCCCGCACCGGCGCGATGTTCGCCTGCGAGCACGAGGGCATCGAGCCCGACCTGATCGTCACCGCCAAGGGCATCGCCGACGGGCTGCCGTTGTCGGCGGTCACCGGCCGCGCCGAGATGATGGATGCCCCGCACGTCAGCGGGCTGGGCGGTACCTACGGCGGAAATCCGGTCGCCTGCGCGGCGGCGCTGGCCACCATCGCGACCATCGAAGCCGACGGCCTGGTGCAGCGGGCACGCCAGATCGAGCAGCTGATGAAGGACCGGCTGCACCGGCTGCAGGCGGAAGACGACCGCATCGGTGACGTGCGTGGCCGCGGCGCGATGATCGCCATGGAACTGGTCAAGTCCGGCAGCACGGAGCCCGACGGTGAGCTGACCATGAAGCTGGCCGTGGGATGTCACAAGGCGGGCGTGATCGTGCTGTCCTGCGGGACCTACGGCAACGTGGTCCGCTTCCTGCCCCCATTGACCATCAGCGACGACCTTCTCACCGAAGGCCTCGACGTTCTGGCCCAAACACTCGCCGACCTCTAGCGAACAGGAGCTGACCGACATGACAAACGTTCAGAATTTCATCGGCGGCGAGCTCGTCGACTCCGTCAGCGGGGCGACCATGCCGCTGGTCGACCCGACCACCGGTGAGGAATACGCCACCGCGCCGGTGTCCAACGAGCAGGACATCGACAACGCCTACGCGGCGGCGTCCAAGGCCTTCGCCGACTGGAAACGCACCACTCCGTCACACCGGCAGAAGGCGATGCTCGACTTCGCCGCCGACGTCGAGAAGAACGCGCAGGCGCTGGTCGAGGCCGAGGGCCGCAACACCGGCAAGCCCAATCACGTGACGATGGCCGAAGAGATCCCGCCGATGGTCGACCAGATCCGGTTCTTCGCCGGCGCGGCAAGGATGTTGGAAGGCAAGTCGGCCGGCGAGTACATGGAAAACCACACATCGTGGATCCGGCGCGAGCCGGTGGGAGTCATCGGGCAGGTTTCGCCCTGGAACTACCCGATGATGATGGCGATCTGGAAGTTCTGTCCCGCCATCGCGGCCGGCAACACCGTGGTGATCAAGCCCAGCGACACCACCCCGGTGACGACGGTGATGCTCGCCGAGATCGCGGCCAAGCACTTCGGACCGGGCGTGCTCAACGTGGTCTGCGGCGACCGCAACACCGGCGCCGCAGTCGTCGCGCATCCCACCCCGGAGATGGTGTCGATCACCGGTTCGATCGCCGCGGGGCGCGCCGTGGCGGTAAGCGCCGGCGGCAATCTGAAGCGCACGCATCTGGAACTCGGCGGCAAGGCGCCGGTGATCGTCTTCGACGACAGCGACATCGACGCCGCCGCAGAGGGAATCGCGGCCGCGGGCTACTTCAACGCCGGCCAGGACTGCACCGCCGCGACCCGGGTCCTCGCCCGCGCGGCGGTGGCTTCCGATCTGACCGATGCGCTGACCGAACAGGCCAAGGGTGCGGCGACGACGTACGGCAAGCCGGCAGACGACGAGGACGCCTGGGTGCCGCCGGTGAACAACGTCAACCAGATGGAGCGGGTGCTGTCCTTCTTCTCCGACGTGCCGTCGCACGCCAAGGTCGCCACCGGCGGACAACGCCAGGGCGACAAGGGTTTCTATGTCGAACCGACGGTCATCGGGGGTCTGTTGCAGGACGACCGGCTCATCCAAGAGGAGATCTTCGGCCCGGTGATCACCGTGCAGTCGTTCTCCGACGAGGACGAGGCGATCGCATGGGCCAACGGCACCGAGTACGGGCTGGCGTCATCGGTGTGGACCAAGGACGTGTCGCGGGCGCTGCGGGTGTCGGCGGCACTGGACTTCGGTTGTGTGTGGATCAATACTCACATCCCGCTGGTCGCCGAAATGCCGCACGGTGGTTACAAGTCGTCGGGTCACGGCAAGGACCTGTCGATGTACGGCCTGGAGGACTACACCCGCATCAAGCACGTAATGGCCTTTACGGGCTAGTTACTTCCTCGCGAAATAGCATTCCTGGTCGTGACGGAGCGCGAAAACCACAGCCAGGAATGCTATTT
>NZ_JBOGDB010000197.1:0-5415 GCF_050701515.1 Mycobacterium sp.
TGACGCAGGCCCAGCTTGCGCAACTCGTGTACCAGAAGATGCAGCGGGCCATCACCAATCCCAGCGGGCTGCAAATCGGGGTGAGCACCAGCGACGGCGTACCGGTTATCTATGACCCGAAGGACAACGTGCTGATTGTGCGCGACACTGGGGCGAATGCGCCCGATGGCGGAACCGTGTTCAAGCCGAACGATCCCGCCTCCGTCGCCGACAAGTTTGGTTGGTACGAGTCGATCTTCACAGTGAACCAACTCGCCGACGGTCCCGTCGCGCCGCCGTCGCCAGCTTCACCGCTCCCCGAAATCAGTAAGGGCAGCGTCGGCGTGCCTGGCGGTGGCACCGACATCGCAACACCTATACCCGGATCCGCAACTGCAGGTGGCGGGGGCGGAGGCGGAAGCTGGGGTGACGAAGCGCCCACAAATGGGACCCTGCCGGGTTGGGGTACGCCCATAACACCCGAAGAGGCGGCAAAAAGCGATGGCGCTCTCGGCATTCTCGGAAAGATAATTCTTGGACATCTACCGCCCGACCCCAACGACCCCGACAACATGGCCTAACCAAAGCACCCAGGGAGTGAAGGATCTTTGTGACCGCCGATAACGATGGGCTCATAAGCATCGACCTCACGGACGTCGAGCGCGAGCTGATGGTGCTTGTCCTCAACGAGTACGGCCTGTCGGCGCAGGTTGCCGTCGAATTGCTGCCGCCCTTGATCGGCAAGTTGAGTAACAAACAGTGGTGGGACTACATCGTCCCGCTCAAAGAGAGCATCAAGAGGCGTGAGCCACTTTCGAATTTGGACTGGGCGCGCGCCCTGTGTCTTACCGAGTTCGGCTTCGGCAGCGACATGGTCGCCAATGCACGACGATTCGGGCCTGCAGCCGACGAATACTGGGTCTTAGAACTGCGCTCACTACAAGGCAAGGTCAGCAATCAACAGCGCTATCGACTACTGCGAGACAACGCCACGTTTCCCGCTCCCAATAGCGCAAGGAACGGAGAGGTCTGTGCCGTCGCCAACACGACTGATCGCATCGACCTCGACGACGATGAACGCAGGCTCATGACACTGACGCTCAACGAGTACGCCAAATCACCCCGACACGCCTTTGAATTACTCGCGCCGTTCGTCGGCCAAGCCACCTACGACAACTGGGCAACCTACGTAGCCGACCTGCACCAAGCAGTCACCAATGAACAATCCCTGTCGGATCTCGACTGGGCACGCGCCCTGTTCCTCACAGAAATCGGCTTCACCAGCGACCTGGTCGGCTTCGCACGCCAATTTCGAGGTGCCGACGAACACGGCATCGTCGTCCTGCGCTCACTCCAAGTGACCATCAATAGGGACGGCCGCTACCTACTGTTCAGCGAGAACGCCACCTATCCGTGGATTCGGCGCGACTAGCCGATTAGTCGAAGGTCGGCGGCTCGGTGCGCGTCCGCTTGAGCTCCCAGAAGTGGGGATACGACGCGAACGTCACCGACGCGTCCCAGAGCTTGCCGGCTTCCTCGCCGCGCGGGATCTTCGACAGCACGGGGCCGAAGAACGCGACATTGTTGACGTGGATGGTCGGGGTGCCGACGTCCTCGCCGACGTCGTACATGCCCTCGTGGTGGCTCGTGCGCAGCGCCTTGTCGTACTTGTCGCTGGTCGCCGCCTCGGCCAGCTCGGCGGGCAGGCCGACCTCCTCGAGCGACTCCTTGATGACGACCGCGAAGTCCTTGTTGTCCTCGTTGTGGATCCGCCGGCCCATCGCGGTGTACAGCGGCGCGAGGATCTCCGGGCCCTTGGCCTGCTCGGCGGCGATGGCCACCCGGACCGGCCCCCACGCCTGCTTGAGACCTTCCTGGTATTCCTCGGGAAGATCCTTGTTCTCGTTGAGCACCGCCAGGCTCATCACGTGAAAGTTGACTTCGATATCGCGAACCGTCTCGACCTCGAGGATCCACCGCGACGTGATCCAGCACCACGGGCACAGCGGGTCGAACCAGAAACCTGCAATGGACTTCTCGGGCATCAATCGTCCTCTCGGTTGAAGATCAGAACTCGTTCACCTCAACCATGCGCCGCGCACGCCTGTTCCAAACCTTTACCGAAGCGTGTTGTCAATGTGACCGACGTAGACCAGTGTTACTTGAGTGAAATCTGTTATGAGCACACTTGCAATGACCGTCGGGGCGCTGGCCGCCGCCGCGACGTTGGCCGCACCGGCCGGCGCCGACACCACCAACGACGCGTTCCTCAACGCATTGAACGAGGCCGGGGTGACCTACAACGATCCGGCAGCGACCGCTGCGCTGGGCGAGAGAGTGTGTCCGATGTTGGTCGAACCGGGCAAGTCGTTTGCTTCGGTCGCGTCGGCGGTGGGCAACAACGGCATCTCGCCGGACATGGCGGCGTTCTTCACCGGCATTGCGATATCGATGTATTGCCCGTCGGCGATCTCGTCGGTTGGCAACGGAACCATCCTGGACTGGCTGCCGACGTCAGGTCTGGCACCCCGCCTGTAGTACCCGCCAGCCGATAGGTTGGGGGTGTGGCACTTCCCAATCTGACTCGCGACCAGGCCGTCGAACGAGCCGCGCTCGTCACCGTCGGCGGCTACCGCATCGACCTCGACCTGACCGACGGCGAGCAGACATTCCGCTCCCTCACCACGGTGGAGTTCGACGCGCTCGGCGGCGCCGACACGTACGTAGACATCGCCGCCGACACCGTCCGCAGCGCCACCCTCAACGGGAACGAGCTCGACGTCTCCGGCTACGACGAGTCCACTGGGATCGCGCTGCCCGGTCTGCGCGAGCACAACGTCCTCGTGGTCGACGCCGACTGCCGATACTCCAATACCGGCGAGGGCTTGCACCGCTTCGTCGACCCCGTCGACGGCGAGGTCTACCTGTACTCGCAATTCGAAACCGCCGACGCCAAGCGGATGTTCGCATGTTTCGACCAGCCTGACCTGAAGGCGTCGTTCGACATCAGCGTCACCGCGCCCGGGCACTGGCAGGTGGTATCCAATGCCGCGACGGCCGGTGTCGAGACTAACGGCGAGGCGAAGAAGCACACCTTCGCGCCCACCCCGCGAATGAGCACCTACCTCGTCGCGCTGATCGCCGGACCGTACGCCCGCTGGGACGACACCTACACCGACGAGCACGGCGAGATTCCGCTGGGCCTGTTCTGCCGCAGCTCGCTTGCCGACTTCATGGACGACGATCGGCTGTTCACCGAAACCAAGCAGGGATTCGGCTTCTACCACCGAAACTTCGGTGAGCCATACGCGTTCGGCAAGTACGACCAGCTGTTCGTCCCGGAGTTCAATGCCGGTGCGATGGAGAATGCCGGCGCCGTAACGTTTTTGGAGGACTACGTCTTTCGCAGCAAGGTCACCCGTGCGTCCTACGAACGGCGCGCCGAAACCGTGCTGCATGAAATGGCTCACATGTGGTTCGGCGATCTGGTCACCATGAAGTGGTGGGATGACCTGTGGCTCAACGAGTCCTTCGCCACCTTCGCGTCGGTGCTGTGCCAGAGCGAAGCCACCGAATACACCGAGGCGTGGACCACCTTCGCCAACGCGGAGAAGTCGTGGGCATACCGGCAGGATCAGCTGCCGTCCACCCACCCGGTGGCCGCCGACATCCCCGACCTGGCCGCCGTCGAGGTCAACTTCGACGGCATTACCTACGCCAAAGGCGCCAGCGTGCTCAAGCAGCTCGTCGCCTACGTCGGGCTCGACCACTTCCTGGCCGGGCTGCGCGACTACTTCCGCGCGCACGCGTTCGACAACGCAACCTTCGGTGATCTGCTCGGCGCGCTGGAAAAGGCCTCCGGCCGCGACCTGTCGCACTGGGGCCAGCAATGGCTGAAGACCACCGGGCTGAACACGCTGCGCGCCGACTTCGACCTCGGCGCCGACGGCCGGTTCAGTCGCTTCGCCATCAGCCAGAGCGGCGCTCAGCCCGGCGCGGGTGAGACACGCGTGCACCGGCTAGCGGTCGGCATCTATGACGACGACGGCTCGGGGAAGTTGGTGCGGGTGCACCGCGAAGAGCTCGACATCGAGGGTGAACTAACCGAAGTTCCTGCGCTGCAAGGTGTTTCCCGCGGGAAGCTGATCCTGGTCAACGATGACGACCTGACCTACTGCTCGCTGCGGCTTGACCCGGATTCCCTGCAGACCGTGTTGACCCGCATCGCCGACATCGCCGAGCCGCTGCCCCGCACGCTGGCCTGGTCGGCCGCCTGGGAAATGACCCGCGAGGCCGAGTTGAAGGCGCGCGACTTCGTGGCGCTGGTGGCGGCGGGTGTGCACGGCGAGACCGAGGTCGGGGTGGCGCAGCGGCTGCTCATGCAGGCGCAGACCGCGCTCAGCTCGTACGCCGACCCGGACTGGGCATGCTCGCAAGGCTGGCCGGCGTTCGCCGACCGGCTGCTGGAGCTGGCCCGCGGTGCCGCACCCGGATCGGACCACCAGCTGGCCTACGTCAACGCGTTGTGCACGTCGGTGCTGGCACTGCGGCACACCGCGGTGCTGGCGGCGCTGCTCGATACCGATCCGATCGAGCTTGGGCTGCCCGGCCTTACTGTCGACACCGACCTGCGCTGGCGCATCGTCACCGCGCTGACCGCCGGCGGCGACATCGACAACGACGGCACGGAAACCCCGTTCATCGACGCCGAGGTGGAACGCGACCCGACCGCGGCCGGCAAGCGGCACGGCGCGCAGGCGTCGGCGGCCCGCCCTCAGCTGGCGGTGAAGGAGGGCGCGTGGCAACAGGTCATCGAGGACGACACACTGCCCAACATCGTTTCGCGGGCGATCATCGGCGGCTTCGTGCAGCCCGGTCAGCAGGCGCTACTGCAGCCGTTCACGTCGCGCTACTTCGACGCCATCCCGGGTGTGTGGGAGCGGCGGTCCAGCGAGGTGGCACAGACGGTGGTGATCGGGCTGTACCCGTCGTGGGATATCAGCCAGCCCGGGCTGGACGCCGCCGACGCCTTCCTGGCCGGTGAGCTGGCCGCACCGCTGCGCCGGCTGGTGCTCGAGGGACGTGCCGGGGTGGAACGGGCGCTGCGGGCCCGGGCGTTCGACGTCGCCTAGGAGGCTGCTGAATTAGTGGCGTTTGGGGCGGGACGCCTCGAGCCGCTTGGCGGCGATGGTGAAGTCAGACCCTGGGGTCGACAAAAGAGGTCGCCCCGCCATGGTCGAGGGTGACAGGCCCTGGCAGTTTGGGCAAGGCGTGTTAGGCGATGGCCCAGGTGGTGCCGGTGTGGGTCAGTCCGAGGGCGATGAGGCGGCGCAGGTTCAGCGCGGCGGCTCGGTGATGTAGCCAGTGGTCGTTCTTGATGACACCGCGGTAACGCAATCTTCGGTTGCCGCGGGTCAGCCAGGCGATGGTCCGTTC
>NZ_JBOGDB010000198.1:0-6063 GCF_050701515.1 Mycobacterium sp.
ATCTTGGTGAACGCCGCGGGAGTCGAGCGCTTCAAGCGCTTCACCGACATCACGTTCGACGACTGGCAGCACATCATCGACGTCAACCTCAACGGCGTCTTCCACTGTGTGCAGGCGGTGTTGCCCGACATGATCGAGGCCGGCTGGGGCCGCATCGTGAACATCTCCTCGTCCAGCACTCATTCGGGGCAGCCCTACATGGCGCCGTATGTGGCGGCCAAGTCGGCCGTCAACGGGCTTACCAAGTCGCTGGCGCTCGAATACGGGCCGAGTGGCATCACCGTGAACGCGGTACCGCCGGGTTTCATCGACACGCCGATGCTGCGCAAGTCCGAGGCCCGCGGCTACGTCGTCGTCCAACAGAACATCGACGCAACCCCGGTGCGCCGCATCGGCAGACCCGAAGACATCGCCGCCGCGTGCGCGTTTCTCATCTCCGAGGAGGCCGGCTACATCACCGGCCAGATCCTCGGGGTCAACGGCGGACGAAACACCTGAATACAGCATCTGACCGGAGGACATCATGAAGGTCTTTGTTGATTCGCAGCGCTGCCAGGGGCACACGCTGTGCTCGATGATCGCCCCGGATTCGTTCGAACTGAGCGACATCGACGGCACCTCGTCGCCGGTCAACGAGGTGGTTCCGGCCGATCAGGAAGACGCGGTGCGCGAAGCCGTGCACTCGTGCCCAGAGCAGGCCATCTCGATCGAGGAGACCTCTTGAGCCTCAACGAAATCGATCCCAAGAAGAACCGTTACCACTTCGATCGCCACACGCCGGATTACCGGCTGCAGTTCGAGAAGATCACCGAGGAAATGCACGAGAAGTGCCCCATGGCGTGGACGGACACGTACAACGGACACTGGGTCGCGGCCGGCAGCAAGGAAGTCTTCGAGCTGGCTCGGTGCCCGGCCGTCTCCAACCATCACGATCTCACCGGAGAGACACCGTACGGGGGCATCGCCATCCCAAAGGCGAAGCGCGCCGCCGGGGTCCGAGGCGGAATCTTGGAGATGGACGATCCGGAGCACCGCACCTACCGCGCCGTGCTGAACCCGTATCTGTCCCCTGCCGCGGTGAAGCGGTGGGAGCCCTTCGTCGACGAGATCGTGCGAGCCTGCCTCGACGAGAAGATCGAAAGCGGCAGCATCGATTTCGTCGACGACCTCGCGAACATCGTGCCGGCCGTGCTGACGTTGGCGATGATGGGCATCGAACTGAAGAAGTGGTCGCTCTACAGCGAACCGACCCACGCCTCCGTCTACACCCCGGAGGACTCCCCCGAGATGGACCGCGTTATCGAGATGCGTCGGGAGATGGGTATCGATCTGCTGACGCGCATGGTCGAGATCCGGGATAACCCCCGGCCCGGCCTGGTGAACGCATTGCTCGAATTGAAGATCGACGACGAACCGGCCCCCGACATCGAAATCATCGGCAATCTCGGCCTGATCATCGGCGGCGGTTTCGACACCACGACGGCTCTGACCGCGCATGCACTCGAGTGGCTCTCCGAAAACCCGGACCAGCGCGACAGGCTGAGCAAAGACCGCGACACGCTGCTGGATCCGGCCACCGAGGAGTTCTTGCGCTTCTTCACCCCGGCGCCGGGTGACGGCCGCACCTTCTCCGAGGATGTCGAGATCGAGGGCACGAAATTCAGCGGGGGCGAGCGGCTGTGGATCTCCTGGGCAATGGCCAACCGCGATCCATCGGTGTTCCGTGGCCCGAACGACCTGATCATAGATCGAAAAGGTAACCGTCACTTCAGCTTCGGCATCGGCGTCCACCGCTGCGTCGGATCGAACGTGGCGCGCACGGTATTCAAGTCGATGCTCACCGCAGTGCTTGACCGGATGCCGGATTACCAATGCGACCCCGAAGGTGCCGTGCACTACGAGACCATCGGCATCATCCAGGGCATGCGCCGGTTGCCTGCGACGTTCACGCCGGGTCCGCGCATCGGCACAGGCCTCGACGAGACGCTGGAGCGGCTACAGCGGATCTGCGACGAACAGGAACTCGCCCGGCCGATCACCGAGCGCAAGGAAGCGGCCGTCATCGACTGAAATCATCCAGATTCGCCCGCCAGGTGATTTGATGGGCAACCGGTGAGGAAATGGACGGAGGAACGACCATGAAGTCCATGACGGTCGTGACCGCGGCGGCCGCTCTTACGGCGGCTGCGTGCGTGATCGCCCCGCCAGCGCACGCCATGATGCAGCCGGGGAATTACGACGTGGAGACCAACAGGTACACCCAGGCGTCGTGGGTGTGGTTCGTCTCCGGGTGTCAACGACCCGCGGCGGAGACCGACCCGAACTGCATCGACATCAGCGCGATCCCGCGACTGAAGTTCTATGCCTACTACGACGGCGACGCGTACCTGGCCGACGGCCGATATACGTTGACGGTCGACGTGCCCGACGGCCTGCGATGCCCGGGGCACAACATGCCGACCCGCGACACGTACTCGTGGGATGAGGTCACGCTGTTCGGAACCATCGACTCGGTCTACGACGTCGGGTGTTTCGGCGGTCCGCCGGGGACCCAGTTCTGGACGTTTTTGCTGCGGCGGCTCTGAGGGTTCACACGCCTGGCGGGGGGACGAATCCGCCGAGCAGTTCTCGAGGCTGCCGGGCTCACGCTGGCGCAATGGCAGGAGAACTGGGAGGCTGCCCGCTACCGGATCGCGGCCAACGGTTCCGGCGATGAACCGTTCGGCAACCTGACCATCACCGTCACCCCGAACGGGCACGTCAGCCTGCGCCTGCCCAGGCCGTTGGAGCATTTGGCCAACGCCAAGCACGGCCGCTACGTGCTGTCCAGCACCGCGAGGTTTTCCTACCGAGCCGACGGTTGGGGCGCATCACCGGTGCACAGTCGGTGTCCTACATGATCACCCGCAAGCCGGGCCGGGCCGGCCGTTACCTCACCGCATCCTGGGCCACCCCACCGGACCCGGACTGCGCGGCGGCGGGGTCGGGCTGTCCGCCCTAACCGCGGCGGCCGGGATCCGGCTGTTCGCGGTCAACCCCGCCTACACCAGCGTGTGGGGCGAGCAGCACTGGCGCAAACCCTACGAGAACGTCACCCGACACCAGGCAGCCGCCACGGTGATCGGGCGTCGCGCCCAAGGCCATAAGGCACGGCGTCGGGAAGGTGTGACACGCACGCGACCAGAGGATCGCGTCGTGAGAGCTACCAACCAGACCGCGCCCCACCGCCAGCGGGCGACCGGTAGCCGACACCAGCCAGGGACGCCAGGAACCAAATCTCGCCCGCCCGGCCAATGTCGCGTCGGCGGATGGCCTCGGCCAACGCGTGAGCGGGCTGCAATCCGATGTCGGTCATGGTGTGCGCGTCATCGTTAGTTCAACCAACCGACCTCGCGCAGGAAGCTCTGGGTGTGGGCTATCCGACCGGTCAACGATTTCGGATCGCCGGTGCACAGCACGAAGGCGGTCTGGGTGATGAGCTCGATGTCTTCGGTGTCGAACTTGGCCAGATCCAACGTGCCGGCCCCCGGCGTGGCGACCGGATTCGTCGGCGCCGCGGCGTTCACCGCGATACCGTCGTGATAGAGCTCGGCCGCAAGGCTTTTCGTCAGCCGGTTGAGCGCGGCCTTCACCGTGCCGTACGCACCGAAGCCGGCCGCGCGGTCGAAATCGGAGAACGGCGGGCCGGCAGGCAGGTCGCCACCGACGGATGTCACATTAAGCACCCAGCCGGCGCCGCGCTCGCGCATGGCCGGGATCGCCAACTGCGTCAAATGCAGTGGCGCCAGCACGTGCATCTCCATCATCAGCCGGACCCGCCGCTCCGGAAACTCGTCGAGCGGCCGAAGGAACGTGACGGCGGCGTTGTTGACCAGAATGTCGGGCGCGCCAACGTGTTCGACCACCTCGCCGAACAGCCGCTCGCGGTCTTCGACCTTGGACAGATCGGCCTGAATCGCGATCGCCGACCCACCGGCCCCTTCGATCTCCTCGAGCGTCTGGGAAAGCGACCCTTGATATTTGGGGTCGGGCTCCAGGGTGCGTGCCGTCAACGCGACGGTCGCACCTTCGCCGGCCAATCGTTGCGCGATGGCCTTGCCGAGGCCACGGCTGCTGCCGGTCACCAAGGCCACCTTGCCGTCACACGGTGCGGGCAATTTGAAGACCTCCCTGGGTCAGGTGCGGGGAATCCCCGCAAGCTTGTCGGCGAACTTCGCCTCCGCCGCCGCCCGCAGCCGCAGCAGGTGCTCCGACGGAAACATGTCGGGTGCCGCCTTGTGTTCCTTGAGCAACAACCGGGCCAAGGTCACCTTGTGCACCTCGGTCGGCCCGTCGGCGAGCCCGAGGACGAACGACTCCACCAGATACTGGACGAACGGCATTTCGTGGGTGGTGCCCAGCGAACCGTGCAGCTGCAGAGAACGCGCCGACACGTCGTGCAGCACCTTCTGCATCATCGCCTTGACCGCTGAGATGTCCGCGCGGACGGCCTTGTAGTCGTTGTGCTGATCGATCTTCCACGCTGTCTGCAGGGTGAGCAGGCGGAACGCCTCGATCTCCATCCATGAGTCGGCGATCATCTCCTGGACCAGTTGCTTGTCGGACAACATCTGGCCCTGGGTATACCGGGACACCGCCCGCTCGCAGAGCATGTCGAAGATGCGCCGGACCAGTCCGACCGTCCGCATGGCGTGGTGGATCCGGCCGCCGCCCAGACGGGTTTGAGCGACCACGAAGGCGCCGCCTCGGGGGCCGAGCATGTGGTCGGCGGGGACCCGGACGTCTTCGTACCGGACGTAGCCCTCACGGCCGCCGCCAAGCGGCTGGTAACCCAATCCGACGTCGCGCAGCACGTTGATGCCCGGCGTCTCGCCGGGTACCACGAACATCGAATGACGTTCGTACGGCGGCGCATCCGGGTCGGTCATCGCCATCACGATGATGAACGAGGCCATCGATGCGAATGACGAGAACCACTTCTCGCCGTTGATCACCCAGTGATCACCGTCCTGGACCGCGGTTGTGGTGAACACCTTGGGATCGGCGCCGCCCTGGGGCTCGGTCATCGAGAAGCACGACACGATCCGGTTGTCCAGAAGCGGCTCCAGGTAACGGTCCTTCAGTTCCGGCGTTCCGTAGTGAGCCAGGATCTCACTGTTGCCGGAATCGGGTGCCTGCGCGCCGAACACGATCGGCGCGCACTCGGAACGGCCCAGGATCTCGTTGAGCAGCGCCAGCTTCACCTGACCGTACCCGGGTCCGCCCAAATGCGGGCCGAGGTGGGTGGCCCACAACCCGCGGTCCTTCACGATCTTCTGCAGCGGCGGAATGAGCGCCTGGCGCACCGGATCGTTGAGGTCATGCGACTCCTTGACGATCAGATCGATCGGCTCGCACTCCGACCGCACGAAGTCGTCCACCCAGGCCAGCTGCTCCGACCACTCGGGGTCGGTGGAGAAGTCCCACGCCACTGGTCGTCCTTCCGTCGGTGTTCAGTTGCTCTGCCGGGCTATCCCGGAATCGAGCACCTCGGTGATCTCAGCATCGTCCAGCCCCAAACCGGCCAGAATGCCGCGGGTCTGGTCGCCCGGCAACGCGGGTCCGGTCGGCGTCGCGGGCTGCGTCCGCGAGAAGCGCGGCGCCGGCGCGGGCTGCACAACGCCGTCGATCTCGACGAAGGTGCCACGCGCCGCGTTGTGCGGGTGCTGCGGTGCTTCGGTGAGGCTGAGCACGGGTGCGGCGCAGCATCCGGGCGAACTGAGTTCCCGTTCCCACTCGGCGCGGGTCTTGTCCCGGAACCGTGCCGCCAGCACCGGGCGGTGCGCGGCCCACGCGGCCGGCTCGTTCTCGTCGTGCGGCACCGTGACGTCGAGGCGCTGACACAACTCGGCATAGAACGCGGGCTCCATGGCTCCGACGGCGACGTGCTTTTGATCCGCGGTTTCATAGACGCCGTAGTAGTGCGCGGCGCCGTCCAAGGCGTTGGCGTGCCTGCGGTCTCGCCACGTGCCGGCGGCCACCATCCCGTAGTACGGCGCCATCAACGCGGCGGCACCGTCCACC
>NZ_JBOGDB010000199.1:0-6615 GCF_050701515.1 Mycobacterium sp.
ACCAGCGACTCGGCCTGGTTGCGGACGTCGGCCTCCTCGCGACGCTTGCGGTCCTCCTCGGCGTGCGCCTCGGCGTCCTTGATCATCCGGTCGATCTCCTCCTTGGACAGGCCGGAGCCCTCCTGGATCTTGATCGTGTTCTCCTTGCCGGTGCCCTTGTCCTTGGCAGTCACGTGGACGATGCCGTTGGCGTCGATGTCGAAGGTGACCTCGATCTGCGGAACACCGCGCGGCGCCGGCGGGATACCGGTCAGCTCGAAGCTGCCGAGCAGCTTGTTATGCGCCGCGATCTCGCGCTCACCCTGATAGACCTGAATCTGCACCGACGGCTGATTGTCGTCGGCCGTGGTGAAGGTTTCCGACCGCTTGGTCGGGATCGTGGTGTTGCGCTCGATCAGCCTGGTCATCACACCGCCCTTGGTCTCGATACCAAGGCTCAGCGGGGTGACGTCAAGCAGCAGAACGTCTTTCACCTCGCCCTTCAGCACGCCAGCCTGCAGCGCGGCGCCGACCGCGACGACTTCGTCGGGGTTGACGCCCTTGTTGGGCTCCTTGCCACCGGTCAGTTCCTTGACCAGATCGGCCACCGCGGGCATCCGGGTCGAGCCGCCCACCAGCACCACGTGGTCGATGTCGGACACCGAGATGCCGGCGTCGGCGATCACCGACTTGAACGGGCTGCGGGCGCGGTCCAGCAGGTCTTGGGTGATCTTCTGGAACTCGGCACGGGTCAGCTGCTCGTCGAGGAACATCGGGTTCTTGTCCGCGTCGACGGTGATGTAGGGCAGGTTGATCGAGGTGCCCTGCGAGCTGGACAGCTCGATCTTGGCCTTCTCGGCGGCCTCGCGCAGCCGCTGCATTGCCATCTTGTCCTTGGTCAGGTCGATGCCGCTGGTGCCCTTGAACTTTTCGACCAGCCAGTCGACGATCCGGTCGTCCCAGTCGTCGCCACCGAGGTGGTTGTCACCCGAAGTGGCGCGGACTTCCACCACGCCTTCGCCGATCTCCAGCAGCGAGACGTCGAAGGTGCCGCCACCCAGGTCGAACACCAGGATTGTCTGTTCCTTCTCGCCCTTGTCCAGCCCGTAGGCCAACGCGGCCGCGGTCGGCTCGTTTACGATGCGCAGCACGTTGAGCCCGGCGATCTGGCCGGATTCCTTGGTGGCCTGCCGCTGGGCGTCGTTGAAGTAGGCGGGCGTGGTGATCACCGCGTCGGTGATGTCCTCGCCGAGGTAGGCCTCAGCATCGCGCTTCAGCTTCATCAGAATGCGGGCGCTGATCTCCTGCGCGGTGTATTTCTTGTCGTCGACTTCGATCGACCAGTCGGTGCCCATGTGCCGCTTGACCGAGCGAACGGTCCGGTCGACGTTGGTCACCGCCTGGTTCTTGGCGGGCTGGCCGACCAGCACCTCGCCGTTGCGTGCGAACGCGACGACGGACGGCGTGGTGCGGGAGCCCTCGGAGTTGGCGACGACGACGGGGTCGCCACCCTCGAGTACCGCGACGACGGAGTTAGTGGTCCCGAGGTCGATTCCGACCGCACGAGCCATGGTTTTCCTCCTGATAAGTAGGTTTTGGGGTCTGAGTGAACCTCACTCAAGACTGCAACCGCTGACTCTACCGTGTCAAACCAGACTTGAGCCTAATTCACTCAACTATCAAGGGGATCAACGCGAGGCCGACGCGGTTTGTTCCCGAATGCCCGCGAGTTGTAGGACCGGTAGCACCACGTCGTGGTGTCGTTGTAGACGCCCCGCCCGGGTTCCGTCTTGAAGGTGAACTCTGGTCCGCGATCGGCTCGCACGATGGCCGCGTTGCGCGACCAGGTGAAGCCTCGCCATCGATTGTTTCCGAGAAAGCGTGCTCATGGCACGGCTTGGGCAGGTTCGCCGAGCCATTCGACGCGCCGACATTCGGGACTGCGATCACCGGTGCCCGTGACGTCGGCGACCAGGTCGTAAATCAGCTCGGCCGGCGCGGCGATCCGGATTGATTCGTGGTACCCAAACATGGCGAATCTGGTCTCTGCGCGCTATATGCCGATCGCGGCAAGGGCGCTCTGGCCGAGGCACATGACCAGCCAGACCGCGGCGATCGCGCCCAGAAGCGACAGCGCCACAAGGCTTTTCGGTGGGCGTCGGATGGGGATGTCCTCGCCCAACAAGTGGGCGATTCGCGTTTCGGACGCTCCGCCCATGGCGGGCACGGCCGCCGGCGGTGGGGCTGCCGCGGCCAGCATTGCGGCGGCGAGGGATTGACGGCCGGCATGGTCGATGGCGGCCTTGTCGGCATGGACTTCGGAGTTTTCGACGTGCTTGCGCAGCCACCACCGCAGCAGCGGGAACCAGAACATCACGTCGGCGGCCGCGCGGGTGAGCAGTCGCCGCAAGGGGTCGCGACGGCGGGCATGGGCGGCTTCGTGCGCGAGGACGGCGTCGAGTTCGGTGGTATTCAGCTTGGCGGTGGCGATGGTGATGTACACATACGGGCGGAGCAGTCCTGCGCAGAACGCGGTGCGGTCGGTTCCGGCCAGACAGCGAAGGCGGGCGATCCCGGCGCGGTCCGCGGCGGCCTGTAGCGACGGCGGCTTCGGCGCGCCCGGGAGCGTGGCCACCGCCCGTGTCATCGTGGCGGCCAGCCAGGTTGCGCGGACCACCAAGGCCAGCACGCTGGCCGCGGCGACGAGCGCGACCGCGCTGACCACGCATTCGGTCATGCTCATCATCGGACAGACGGCTGCGCCAACCATCCAGGCTGTCTGCACCCCGATCACACCGACCACGACGCCGACGGCGACGGGATGTTCGCGGGCAACAGCCCAGAGCCGGATTTCGGTCATTGCGCCAGGTCTTCGAGTCGGCGGCGTTGTTCGGGGGTCAGGTCGGCGAGCCGGGCGGCGAAGGCCGACAGCGCCGCGTCGCCATAGCGGGCGACGAACTGTGCAGCCTCGTCCTGGCTGGCCCGCGCGAGATAATCGGCGGCGGTGCCGGCGGCCCGGTATTCGTGGGCACGGCGGCCGGGTTCGGCCTTGGCGGTCAGCAGGCCCTTGTCGGCCAGCCGGCGCAGTGTGGTCATCACGGTCGTGTAGGCGAGCTGGGGCATCAGAATCTGCACGTCGCGCACGACGAACGTCTCGGTGACCTGGCCGGTCCACACCGCGCGCATCACCTTGCCCTCCAACGGGCCGAGCAGGGCCACTGCCCGCTCCACGTCCCGGTCCCGCTTGTTAGCCATCGGTACCTCCTACCGGCCGATAGTAGCAATCCGCTGGGAACTTCTACTATCGCTCTTGCGTACTATCGCTGAATAGTATCTACTATGGATCGATAGTAGAACGAACGGAGGAGTCGAAGCAATGACGTATGAGGCCCTGATCGTCGGTACCGGCCCGGCGGGGCTGAGCGCGGCACTGACCCTCGGTCGGGCCCGGCGGTCCATGCTGCTGATCGACGGTGGACCCGGCCGCAACGCCCCCAGCGACGGCGTGCACAACTTCTTGTCTCGCGACGGAATCGCGCCCACTGACCTGCGCACGATCGCGCTGGCGCAACTGGGCGCCTACGCCACGGTCGAGATCCGGGCCGCCCTGGCGGAGCGCGCACAGCCGGTGGACGGCGCGTTCGACGTCGTGCTCGCCGGCGGCGATCGGGTCCGGGCCCGGCGGCTGCTGCTGGCGACCGGGGTCGTTGACGACCTGCCTGCCGTCCCTGGCCTGGCCGAACGATGGGGCCACGGGGTGGTGCACTGCGCCTACTGCCACGGCTGGGAGCGCCGCGATCGGCCGCTGGCGGTGCTCGCGCTTGACGAGGCCGGTGTGCGACAGGCGATCCAGCTGCGCCGGTTCAGCACCGACATCGTGCTGTGCCTTGGCGCCGGCTTCGAGCTGACCGAGGAACAGCAAGAGCTGCTAGCCGCCAGCGACGTCACCGTCCTCGACAAGGCACTGGCCAGTGTCGACGGCGATGGGACCTCGCTGCAGTGGCTCGTCTTCGCTGACGGGTCGCGGCTGGCCCGCGCGGCGTTGTTCGTCCATGCCCCGGTGCGCCAGCGCAGCGACCTGCCCGCTCAGCTGGGCTGCCGGATTCTGGACGACGGCGCAGTGGAGATCAACGACCTGGGCCAAACCTCCGTGCCGGGTGTCTACGCCGCGGGCGACATGGCCCGCCGTCCCGCCCTGCCGCTGGCCGGCGCCCAGGTCATCCTCGCCGCGGCCGAAGGCACCCTCGCGGCCATCGTCATCGACCAGGAACTGCTCTTCACCCCAACCTCAACCAACTGACCCACCACTGAAAAGGAATGGAGACCAAACCCATGACTGATCTGTCGGCTTTTCAGCATCCGCGGTTCGCGCGGATGTACGAAAAGATCAGCGCTGAATCGGAGCGCCGCGGCACCGCCGAGCATCGCGACCGCGCACTGGCCGACTTGTCCGGGCGCGTGCTCGAGGTCGGCGCCGGCAACGGCATGAACTTCGCGCACTACCCGGACACCGTCGCCGAGGTGGTAGCCGTCGAACCCGAGAACAGCCTGCGCGCGCTCGCCGAACGCGCCGCCGCCACCGCACCCGTGCCGATCACGGTGGTCGCCGGACACGGCGACGCATTGCCCTTCGAAGACGGCAGCTTCGACGCCGCCGTCGTGTCCCTGGTGCTGTGTTCGGTGCCCGAGCCGGGCCACTTTCTTTCCGAGGTGCGACGCGTTCTCAAACCGGGCGGCGAACTGCGGTTCTTCGAACACGTCCGCTCCGCGACGCCACTGCTCGGCATTTTCCAGGACGTGATCACACCGCTGTGGTCGGCGATCGGAGGCGGTTGTCACCTCAACCGCGACAGCCGCGCGGCCATCGACGCAGCCGGCTTCGAGATCGACGAACTCGACCGGTTCACCTACCGGCCGTTGAAGTTTGTTCCCGCGCACGCCCACATCCTCGGGCGGGCCCACAAGACAGGAGCGACATCGTGACGACGCAACTCAAGAACCGGACGCCGCGGCGGTGGATGGATCCGCGATCCCTGCGGGCCAGCCTCGGATCGGGGCTGTTGGGCGGAGTCTGCTGCATCGGCGCGGCCATCGCCACGGCCGCCGGTCTCGGCGCGGCCGGATGATTTACCGGCCTGATGGATCGCTACCAGCTTTACTTCATCCTCGGCAGCCTTGCCGTCATGATTCTGTGGCTGGTGCGGCACCTGCGACGACAAGGCATTTCGCCGCGGGGTTTCCGCGCCGTGCTACGCACCGTCGGCCGGCACGCGATCGTGATGGGCATCGTCTATGCGATCACGCTCGGCATCGCGATGGCTGCGGCGCAACTTTTCACGATGTGAGCCGACGAAAAGCGGCTTCGCTCAAAGAGATAAGGAGCAGACAACAATGATGTGGTATGCCGGTGACGGCTGGGGATGGATCAGCTGGATCCTGATGGCCGTGGGAATGGTGGTGTTCTGGGCGGCGGTCATCGCCGCTGTGGTCCTCGTCGTTCACTATCTGGCTGGTCAGCGTGGCAGAGCCGCGAGCCCACCCATCTCCAGCCCGCGCGCTGAAGATGTGCTCGCCGAACGATTCGGTCGCGGCGAGATCGACGACGAAGAGTACCGACATCGCCTCGCGCTGCTGCGTGAACACGGCGGATGATGGCGGTAACCGACAGACGGGAGAGCATCGGATATGGCGAAATTGACGAGGCGAACAGTGCTGGCCATGCTCGGCACCGGCGGCGGTCTCTTTGCGCTGGGGTACGCCCTGCGCAGCATCGTCGGCGCGCCCCCGACGGACGGGTTCAGCAACGTTGGAACCTCGGAGACGACGGGCCCGGGCATGGGCGGGGGAATGATGGGCCCCGGCATGATGGGCCCGGGCATGGGCGGCATGTCGAGCGGGGACATGAGCACCTACATGGACATGTTCAACCGGCATGGCGAGCTCAGACGCCGCGTCGAGGACATTCCCGGTGGCGTGCGCACCACGACCGAGTCGGACTCCCCGGACCTTGCCGGCCAGCTGAAGGCGCATGTGTCGGCGATGTACTCACACGTCGACGAGGGCGCCGAGGTGATGTGCATGAGCGACAGTCTGCCGACGCTGTTCCGCCGTGCCTCCGACTACCAGCGCCGGCTCACCTTCACCGACAAGGGGGTGGTCGCTGAAGAGACCGCGGGCGATCCCGACCTGACACAAGCCATCCGCGCGCATGCGCGGGAAGTCACCGGTTTCGTCACCGACGGTATGCCCGCGATGATGCGGGGGATGATGGGAATGGGCGGCTAACTCAACGCGGGCGCGATGCCACGAGCAGGTTGTGGGGTATCGCGACCTCACCGAGGTGTCGCTGCTCGACTAGCTCGAATCCCGCGTTCTGCAGTGCCGCAATGACTTCCGCGATCGGACGCAGCGTGAAGCCGTATGAGGTAAACGGCAGCCACCGCAGTGCGCGGCTTACGAACCCGTCCACGGCTGTGTCAGTAAGGCGGCGTGTAGCTGCTGATTGACCTCGAGGGCGGCGATGGCGGCCACCGACACCGCGATCACGATCCGCCGCGGCAGGAGCACACCGAGCCAGTAACCGGTCAACCGACCGGCCGCGGCCCGGATGACGACGATGAGGGCGGTCACCACCAG
>NZ_JBOGDB010000200.1:0-8441 GCF_050701515.1 Mycobacterium sp.
TACTCATCGGCGACCACTCCGACGAGCGGCCGCTGCAGATCCTCGGTGTCGAGACCGCGGACCTGGAATCGGCGCTGGCGCTGTGGGCAGAGCGGCCTCATCCGCAGACTGTCGCGGTCGCCGCGGACCTGTTCGAAAGCGACGAGCGGGTGCGCCGCGGCGTGCTCGGCGCGCTCGAGCAAGGCTTGACCGAGGTCACCCTGTGGGGTGACAGCTGGCCCGCGGGGCTCGACGACAGCGTCGGACCTGTTGCGCATCACCTCAGCGCGGCCGCCCGGGCATTCAAGACCCAGGCGTTGGCCGCGGCGGACGACCCCGATGCGGGCCTCGTCGGCGACACCGAGACATTCCGCTGCGGTGTGATGTCGTGCCCTTCGGTCGCCGCGGACCTCGTTCCCGCGAGTTGACGACGCCGCGCGGAATCAGCCCGCTCCGCCGAGGTCGATGAGAACCTTGCCGATCGCGCGACCGTCGGCGACGTGACGGAGAGCCCGCGCCGTGTCGGCGAGTGGGTAGACCGCGCCGATATGGGGTGACACTTTGCCGGTGGCGAGGAGTGCGCGGAGTTCGTTCTCGTTGCGGACGAACTCGTCGGGTGGAACATCCTGGAACTGGAAACCGAGGACGTGCACGCCCTTTACCAGCACCAGATTGAGCGGGATGCGGGGGATCACGCCGGACGCGAAACCGACGGTGACGAATCGCCCGCCCCGGCGCAGCGATCGCAGCGCGGGTTCACTCAGATCACCGCCGACGGGGTCGATGACGGCATCCGCACCATCGGGCAGCGTGTCGCGCAGCGCGGTGCGCAGATCGCCCGAGCGGTGGTTGATGAGGTGATGGGCGCCGTATGAGGCTGCCACATCGAGCTTTTCGACTGACGACGCCACAGCGGTGACACCAGCGCCCAACTCGACGCCGAGCTGCGCCGCCGCGAGCCCGACACCGCCACCGGCGCCCAGCACGATCAACTCATGGCCGGGCTGCAGTAGCGCGACCGAGCGCAGCGTGTGATAGGCGGTGCGGTAGGCCACGCCGAAGGCCACCGCGGTGCGCTCCGCGATGCCGTCCGGTATCCGGGCCAGTCCCGCCGCGGGCACCACGACCTGTTCGGCGAACGCGCCGTACATTGCGGTGCCGGTCACCCGGTCGCCGACCGTCAGATCGCCTGCCTCATCCGCGAGTTCGACGACGACGCCCGCGAACTCGCTGCCGACCACGAACGGCGGCGGCACACTGATCTGGTATCGGTCGGCGACGAGTAGGACGTCGGGAAAATTGACCGCGGCGGCGCCAACGCGCACCCGGACCTGCCCGGCTTCGAGCGCCGGTGACGGTATCTCCTCGACACGAATCACTTCCGGCGGGCCGTACGTGGGGCAGACCGCGGCGCGCATCACCGATAGTCGGAGGATTCGGCCAGCTCGGCCGCCGACCGCATCAGCGAAACGATGACGGGTCCGTAGGCCAGCAGCTTCTCGTCATTTCCCGCACGTTGGAAGCCCTGCTCCAGCACGATCGCCAGTTTCCACTTGGCCAGCACCAGGTAGTAGTCCAGATCGTCGACCTGCCGCCCGGAGACCTTGGCGTAGTGGTCGATCACCTCTGTGCGAGAAGGCATTCCACGCATGTCGACGTAGCTCATCTCCGAGGATTCCGGTGCGTCGGGCTTCTCCGGCCAGCTCTGCACCATCCAGGCCAAGTCCAGTTTCGGATCGCCGACCGTACCCATCTCCCAGTCCACGATGGCCGCCAGTCTCGCCGGCGCCCCGTGGTGATACATCACATTGGCGAACTGGTAGTCGCCATGCATGAGTCCCGGGATGAAGTCGAGCGGGCGGTGGGTGCGCAGCCAGTCGGTGGCCACGTCGAGGCCCTCGATCTCCCGGCCCTTGATCCGCTCGAAAAAGCTCGTCCAACGGTCGACTTGGCGCTCGTGAAAACCGTCGGGCCGACCGAGATCATGCAGCCCGCTGGCTTTCCAGTCCACCTTCGACAGCAGCGCGATGCCCTCGGCCAGCTGATACGACAGCCCGGGCCGCGCGCTGAGATCGGATGAGAACGGTTCGGGCCACGCTCTCTGATCCATCGGCGACCAGCCGTCGACGAAACCCATCAGATAGAACGGACGGCCGAGTACCGAGGGATCGGCACATACGCCGACCGCGGCGGTGTGCGGCACGTCGCTGCCATCGAGCGCCTCGATGATCCGCCATTCCCGCAGGATGCCCTTGTCCCGGTCCGGTGGCGCGCCGGGGGGAGGCACGCGCAGCACGCAGAGCTCGTCGCCACGTCGGATTTCAAAGATGACGTTCTGGGTGCCCCCGGACAAATACCGCGTCTGCAGCGGTTCGTCCTTACCGGGCAGCGCGGCGGCGTCCATCCAATCGGCGAGCCGCGCAACGTCTATCTCGACATCGCTCACAGATTGCCCACTTCGTTCTCCAGGTACTCGGCGAACTTCGCCCTGGCGGCTTCCCGCTTCCTCGGCAGCCACTGGGTGGGCCAGGTGTCGTCGGTTGGCTGGTAGTCGCGCAACACCTGCTTTGCGACCGTTGTCTTGTGCACTTCGGTCGGACCGTCGGCGAGCCCCATCACAGCGGAGCCGGTCACCATGCCGAGGAACGGCATTTCGTTGGTGACACCCAGCGCACCGTGTACTTGCATTGCCCGCCAGGCGATGTCGTGCAGGACGGTCGGCATGACCACCTTCACCGCTGCGATGTCCTTGCGCACCTTCTTGTAGTTGTTGTACTTGTCGATCTCCCAGGCCGTGTAGAGCACCATCAATCGGAATTGGAGTAACTGGGCATAGGAGTCGGCGACATAGCCCTGCACGAACTGCTTTTCGGACAGCCGGCTGCCAGCAGTCTCCCGGCTGAGGGCGCGCTCGCACATCATGTCCAGCGCCTTGCGCGCCAGCCCGATGGTGCGCATCGCGTGGTGAATGCGGCCGCCGCCGAGACGGGTCTGAGCGATGACGAAAGCCTGGCCCTCGCCCCCCAGCACCGCGTCGGCGGGCACCCGCACGTTGTCGTAGTGGATGAGCGCGTGTGACCCCTCGCCTTCACGCTCGCCGTACAGCCCGATGTTTCGTTCGATGTTCACGCCGGGTGTGTCGGTCGGCACCAGGAACATCGACATTCCTTGGTAGGCACTGACTTCGGGATTGGTCACTACCATCACAATCAGGAAGGACGCGGTCTTGGCGTTGGAGGAGAAGAACTTCCAGCCGTTGATCACCCAGTCGTCTCCGTCACGCACCGCCTGGGTCTTGAACAAGCGGGGGTCAGCGCCCGCATGCGGCTCGGTCATCGAGTAGCTGGAGAACAGCTCGCCGTTGAGCAGCGGCCGCAGGTACCGCTCCTTCTGTTCGTCGGTGCCGAAGTGGGCGATGATCTCCGCGTTGCCGGTGTCGGGAGCCTGGCAGCCGAACACGATCGGCGCCCACTGCGACCGGCCCAGTATCTCGTTCAGCAGGGCGAGCTTGAGCTGGCCGTAGCCCTGACCTCCCAGTTCTGGTCCCAGATGGGTGGCCCACAAACCCCGTCCCCTGACTTCTTCCTTGAGCGGGTCGACAACCTTGCGGAGCTTGTCGTCCAACGGCTGGAACTGCCGGTGCGGAAACGCCAAGTCGAGCGGCTCGACCTCCTCGCGGACGAACTCGTCCGCCCAGTCCAGCACCTTCTGGTACTCGGGATCGGATTCGAAATCCCACGCCATTTCCGGCCTCCTCGCTTCTATTCCATGGTCACGCCGAGCTTGCGTTGTATCCGGCGATCAGTGCAGCGATGTCGCGGGCCACCACCTCGGCGAAGGATCGGTCGCCGAAGCTGCCCGAAGCCCAATGCCGAACCCCCTCGCTGACATGCATCTGAGCCAATCCCGACAAGTGCGCCACGTCAATATCAGTCAGGTGTTGCCCCAATTTGCCGTCGGCCTTCGCCCGGGTGAAGAGCTCGCCGAACATGTCGGCGTCAGTGGCGGCGGGCCGGTCTCCGGACAGGATGCGGTGTTGCTGTCGGTAGCCCTCGAGGATCGTCTGCACGATCAGGTCGCGGGGATTGCGTGCCATCGACCGTTCCAGGCTGCGCAGCGCCTCGGCGACGACGGTTTCGATCTCGTAGTCGCTATCCAGCAGCGTCCGGACGGTCTTCTGCGCGGCGCGGGTGGATAGCAGCCCGACTTCGAAGAGCACGTCCTCCTTCGCGAGGAAGTAGAAGTAGAACAACGCCCGCGACACGCCGGCCGCCCGGCAGATGTCGGCGACCGTCGTCTTCGCATAGCCGTTGGTGCGCCATAGCGCCATTGCCGCCTGAACCAGGCTGCGCTTGGTCTGATGCGATCGAGCGCGTTGAAATGAGGCGCGGCGCTGACTACCGTCAGCAACCGTCACCGCGTTGTCCTTCGGCACTATCGCACTGTAACCGCCAGATTGGCGCTTGCATATAGTTGACGTTTGTCTAACTATCTATTGATGGCAAACCAGCTGCATCACGTCGTCATGCGAAGCCATTCGGCGCAGACTTTCATCGCCTTCCTCACCGATGTCGTCGGCATGGAAGTCCAGTTCCAAATGCGGGTTCCCGGTCCGGTGCTGGAGGCGACGTTGGGCTGGCCGCCGTCCGACGGGGCGGACGTCACCATGCTCGGCGGCGGCGACTCCGGTCTGATCGAGGTGCTCGACGTTCCGGAGCACCTGCGTGAGTTTGCGCCCGAGGGACTCGCAGCGCTCTCGTTCTTGACCGAGGATTTCAGCGGCGCGCATGACAAAGCGCAGACGTTTGCGAGTGACGTCACCCGGTTCGACACCAGTGTGCCCGGCGTCGAGTTGTTCTTCTGCACGATGGGCGGCGTACCCATCGAGTTCATGGGCGCCTATGCCCCAGAAGCGAACTCGGAGAACAGCGATGCGACGAACTCCTGAGTGCGACGCCGCGACGCACTGCGCTGGGTCGCGTCTTCGCCAAGGGGGACCACCCGGACCGCGAGATCGGTGACGCCCGCATCGCGGTAGCGGCGCAGGCGCGCCAGGATGGCTGACTCGTCGCCGGCCGCCATGGTGTCTCCGACATCTTGGGCGTCGCCATGCTCAAGCAGCCGAACATAGTTGGGGGAGAAGTCGGCATGGCCGAGCACCTCGCTGGCATATGCCCGGGCGGGCTCTACTTCGTTGTCGGAGCACAGCGCCACGGGAACGCCGGCGACGACGCGCACCGGGCGTCCGCCCGCCGCCTCGGTAATACGGGGGACCACGTAGTCGCCGATTGCTCGCTCGTCCGCCATCCACAGGATGGTTCCGCCGCTGCGCTGGCCGGCGATCAGAAGCATCGTCGGCCCGAGCGCGGCGATAAGCACCGGCATCTCGAATGCGTCGGTGACATCCACCGGGCTGTGCACGCGGTAATGGTCATTGTCGACCGCCACCGCACCCGGGCCCGCGAACGCCGCGTCGAGCACCTCGAGGTAGTCACGGACCAGCCGTGCCGGCCGGCCGTAGGGCAGTCCGAGCTGATCGGCGATGATCCAGTGATGCGACGGGCCGATACCGAGGGTGAACCGGCCGGAGCATGCGACCTGGGTGGTCAGCGCCTGCTGCGCCATGATCAGCGGATGGCGGGTCTGAATGGGAACGACCGCCGTTCCGATCTCAATGCGCTCGCTGACCTGACCGAGAAGCGCGACGGCCGTCATCGCGTCGAGGTAACCGGGAACCTGGGGAATCCAGAACGACGCGAAACCCTGGCTTTCAGCCCTCTTTCCGTCGGCCAGCAGACCGCCCAGCCGGTCCGCACGTGAGCGCTCCTTGTCGGAGCCGACCATCAAGCCGATCCGCATTCAAACCTCCTACGGCACATGTCGATCCCAGTCATGCGGCACGACCGGATAAAACGGTGCGGCCAACAGCGGTTCGACGCCGGCTTGCCCCCACCGGGCCGCCAACGCCGGCCGTAACCGCGCCGCCGTGGCGACCGGGTCGTCGTCGAGGAAGCAGTAGGTGAGCAACTGACCCGGCTGGGCACTCGCCAGGCCCGCATCGACCCGCTGCGAGGCCACCGACCAGACGCCGGCCACCCCTTCGACGTCGGTCAGATCCGCCGGCGGTGTCGTGCCCGCTTCCAGCAGCAGGTACACGCCCCGGGCCGGCCACCAGGGCAGCACGTCGGCGCCGATCATGACCCGCGGTGCCGCAACCTTGCTCTGCACCGCGTACACACCACGCTGTACCGGCGGCAGCAGCGGCAACTTCCGGTCCGCTCCGCCCAGCGCCGCGGACAGTTCGTAGAACGCCTTGAGCCCACGTTGATCGGTGAAGAAATAGGTCATCACGTGGTCGATCGCGTCGAAGCGCTCGCCGCCCGACGCGCGGGCGGCCCGGCAGGCCGGCGTCGACACCAGCCGCAGGGAGGCGCGCACCGCGGCGAGCCGATGCTGCTCGGGCCGGTGGTCGAGGGTGTGCCAGCGCAGATAGTCGGCGTCACGGCCCTCCGGATGACGCGTCGCCATCGAAACGTAAAGGGTGCTGATCTCGCCGCGTCCGGTGGCGAGCACGCCATCTACCTCGTCGGAGGGGGTTCCTGGCAGCAGCATCACGGATATCCTTGGGGCAGACCGGTTTCGGGGTGGCGGGCGATGATCATTCGGCGGAAACCCTCGCGCCAGGGCACTTTCGTCCTGCCGAGAACCTCGTGCATGCGGGTCACGTCGGGCCACAGCGGCGTGTGCGCGTCGGGCGTGTAGTCGAAGATGGGCTCGACGCCGACGAGCTCGCCCATGTACGTGCAGTAGTCCTCGACGCTGACCGTCTCACTGCCCGCCCAGTTCACGACGACCGGCGGAGTGTCGGCGACCTCCATCGCCCGGATGCCGAGCTCGACGTAATCGTCTTCGTAGATCGGGTTGTACTTGTTCGGCTTGTCAGGGTGCAGGCGTATCGGCTTGCCCGCCAACATCGCATCGAGGCGATCGGCCGGTGCCCCGCCCTCGGGCCCGTAGGTGGAGCAGATCCGGATGACCGTGAGCGGAACGTCATAGTGGTCGGCCACCCACGTGCACACCGCTTCGCCCGCGATCTTCGAGAAGCTGTAGTTCGGCCGCAGCGGCACACCTGGCGGGTCGGTCTCGCGTAGCGGTCGCCGGCCCTGGTAGCCGTAGATCGAGCCGGTCGAGCAGAAGACGAAGCCCTTGGCGGTTCGGCAATGCGCAAGCAGCTCGCCCGAGTTGTGTGCGTTCGTCTCGACGCATCGGGTCCAGTCGTCGATGCCAGGATCGACTGCTGCATGGAATACATAGTCGAAATCACTTGGCAAAACAGAGAAGTCGGGCTTGGCCATGTCGAGGGCAATCGGTATGATCCCGGCATCCGCCAATCTGTCCCGGCCCGCTTGCTCGCGCAGGCGCGCCGCACCCCATACCTCATTGCGCCGCGCGAGAGCCCGCGCTATCGGGAAGGCGATCTTGCCTGTCGCGCCGGTGATCAGGATCTTTTCTGAAGCGAGCATCCCATTAGTCATAGCGCACCGCGCCGTAAATGTTAAGTACTTGATATGTTGACCATGTGCAACTGAGGTTCGACGACGAGGTTGAGGCATTCCGCGCGGAGTTCATCGCCTTCCTCGACGAGCATCTGCCGTCAGAGGCCGAGGCGGCTGCGGAGCGGTCAAGTTCGACGTCGCACGTTCCGGAATGGGCACGTCGTTGGCAGCGGCTGCAGTTCGACCACGGGTGGCTGTTGCCCACCCCTACAGCCCGGAACAATTCACCGCGGGCTGGTTCGCGCGCTACATCGGCAGCTTCGCGGGCACCATCGCCGGGGGCACGTCGGAGATCCAGCGCAACATCATCGGGCAGCGCGTCCTCAAGCTGCCCGCGCGCTGATTTGTCGGCTACTCACGCGGGTCAATATCAACTACTTGTGATTATTGGCGCAAGCATATACCGTCGGCGCCGAGTGGACAGGAGAAGCTGATGGCTCGTTTTCCCAAACCGCCCGAGGGCAGTTGGACGCAGCACTATCCACAATTGGGAACCGAGCCGGTGTCCTACGAGGATTCCATCAGCCCCGAGTTCTACGAGATCGAACGCAAAGCCGTTTTCAGGCGCGCGTGGCTGAATGTCGGTCGCGTCGAACAGCTTCCGCGCAAAGGCAGCTACTTCACCAAAGAGCTGAAAGTCGCCAACACGTCGATCATCGTGGTGCGCACCACCGCCGGCGAGGTCAAGGCCTACCACAACATCTGCCGGCACCGCGGCAACAAGCTGGTGTGGAACGACATGCCGCTGGAGGAGACCAGCGGCTTATGCAAGCAGTTCACCTGCAAGTACCACGCCTGGCGATACGACCTCGACGGCAACCTGACGTTCGTCCAGCAGGAAGAGGAGTTCTTCGACCTCGACAAGAGCCGCTACGGCCTGGTGAGCGTGCACTGCGACGTCTGGGA
>NZ_JBOGDB010000201.1:0-3031 GCF_050701515.1 Mycobacterium sp.
GCACCGGGGGCGGCCCCGGCGGCCCCGGCGGCACCGGCGGCCCCGGCGGCTCCCCCTAACCGCTCCGAGACGGCAACGCGACAACGGCTGCCCCGCTGCCGATCACACTGCCGGCCAAACCGCGGGTTATGGTCGCGGCGGAATCAGCGGGTTGAATTTGACCACCGGCAGAGGGAACAGGTGGTCGGTCTGCGTCGCGTCAGGGCTGTCGTACAAGCCGACGCTGTAGAGGCCGGCCGATTGCACCACGATCGGTAGGTTGCGGGTGAGGACCCAGAACTTGACCGGTGCGCCCGGCTGGTCCGGCCAATGCCAGGTGCACTCCGCTGTGCCGAGCCGCTCACCGTCTGGTGACTTGGCCACGATGTAGCGACACAGGTCGTATTCGGTGCCGCCCTGGGTGTAGGCCGCCAGCACCAACGGAATGGTGATTCGCTTGGGGAAATGGTCAATGTGGCAACTGGTCAACGGGAACCCGTCGATATTCACGCCACCGTTTTCGTCCACCACTGCGCTGGATGCCGGCGCGAACGCCACGACCTGCACGGCTTCCCCCTTCGGCCTCGTCGCGCAATCAGAAGTCCCAGTCCTCGTCTTCGGTGTTGACGGCCTTGCCGATGACGTAGGACGAGCCCGAGCCGGAGAAGAAGTCGTGGTTCTCGTCCGCGTCGCGCGGGAACAGCGCCTCGTAGCCGAGATTCATCAGCGCCTTGTTGGCGTTGTAGCGCAGGAACTTCTTGACGTCCTCGGGCAACCGGATCATGTCGGCGGTGTTGGTCAGCCTGGCCCGGCTCGAGCAGTACATCGGCAGGTAGAAGCCCTGCGCGCGTGCACCGACTCCATGAACGCGATGTTGGTGTAGACCGCCTCCTCGTGCGGGGTCAGCGCGTCGGGAATCAGGCTGACCGCACCGACGGTGCCCTGGATGGTGTCCAGCAGCGTCAGCCCGGTGAACACCCGCATCGTCAGCGGTAACGTCGCGGGGAAGGAACATCAATCGGCCCGAGTTTCCTTCAGGTGGGAGAGACGGTGAAGACCAAGAAAGGGACTGCCTTTGTCGGAACGTTTTGCGGTGATCCGTCCTCGTGAGGATAAAAGGTCTCACCCGCCGATGGGAGAGTGGCGGCTACTACCGGATCAGGCAACCCTTAGGCGAACTTGGCTGCCACGGTCACCAAATCGTCTGCCGGCCAGCACGTTCAGATGTGTCCGCAGACGGTGTGGACGTGATCGTCGGGCAGATGATCGGCGGGGTGTATAACGCGCCCATAGTGCAGCGTTGGTGGCGTCGTCTGGCCAATGACGCCGGGTTGGTGTACGAACTCGATGACGACCCGTTCAATGTGGAGCCGCACAACCCGGCCTATGGCGAGTACGGAAGTCCGGTCCGGCAAGACAGCATCACCCGATGTATCCAAGTCGCCGACCTGGTCACCGCGTCAACCGATGTGCTGGCGCAGCGGATTCGCCGACTGAATCCGAATGTGGTTGTGCTGCAAAACCGTATCGATGAGAACGTGTTGCAGCTGATACGTCCGCGGTGCGGACGGCTGACAATCGGCTGGGCCGGGGGCGTAAGTCACCTTAACGACATCAAGGAGTGCGCGTACGGGTTGCGGCGTGCGCTCGACCGCCATGATGTTGAGGCGCATTTCATCGGGGCGGACTTCCGCCGCCTCATTGCACGGCCCGTCCGGTACACCCCATGGTGTGACAATACGACCGACTATTACCGATTGATCGACTTCGATATCGGCTTGGCCCCGCTGGCCCCGACGGTGTTCTCCGAATCGAAGAGCCACATCAAGGCCTTGGAGTACGCGGCGTTAGGCATACCGGTCATCGCCTCTGACGTCGCCGCCTACCGGAACTTCGTCGTGGACGGTGTCACCGGGTGGCTGGTGCGTCGTGAACATGAGTGGGCGTCGCGGCTGCGGCAGCTGATCTGTGACGAGGAGATGCGTCGTGAGATGGGCACCAATGCACGCGAATTGGCTGCTGACTGGACGATCCAGCATGGCTGGCAGGAGTGGGAGTCCGCGTACCAGAGCGTGTTGTAGTGCACCAATCCGATAATGCGGGGGTGCGTCGAGTTCTTGGCCACCCCATTACTGATTTCGGTACCGTGCGATCCGCGCAGGTCGCCGCTCGACGGCCATCCCACGGTGGGCACCGCAAACGGCAGGTCGAGCAGCTGAACGCAGGCAGCTCGACGTCACGCCGCATTAGGATTAGCTGATCGGAGGCCCGAGCCGAGGGTGCGCGCTGTACGGGACCAAATGTCAGTAGGTCGCCCTGATGCGCATGCCGGTTGGGCGCGGTAAGTTTGCTGCAGCACACCGCTGGCGGCCACCGCGGACGTGACGGCCAACCCGGCACCGACATCGGGGCAGCACGCGACCTCAGTCCTTGTGGCCACGCCGTACTCGAAAGGGTGGATTCCAATGTCCAAGCGCAGTAACTATCGAGGTGCTGGTGCGCGCCGGTCGCCGACCAAGGCGCCTCCGATGGTGGTGACCGCGGCGGCAGTCGGTGGGGCCGGCCTGCTATTGGCCACCCCCGCCGCGGCGTTGCTGGCCAATGCCGGCCACGCGCACGCCGCGCCGGTGATCCCGGCACCCCAGCAACCCGCCGCCGATCCGTGCGGCCCGCTGTTCGGGTGCGCCGGACTGGCCAACACCAGCGTCCTCAACGGCACCGGTGTGCTCAATATCGGCTCGGCCGGCTCGGCAAGCGGTGTTGCCGATCCGTTCGCGCTTGCCGATCCCTTCCTCGACGTCGCCGGCGTCATCCCGGTGCTCAACGTGTTCATCGGCAACGGCGCCGACGGCACCGCGGCCCACCCCGACGGCTTCAACGGCGGGTTCTTCTTCGGCAGCGGCGGCGACGGCTTCAGTCCCACCGAAACCGGCGCCGATGGGGGTAACGGCGGCGCGGCCGGGTTGTTCTTCGGCGACGGCGGCACCGGCGGCAACGGCGCCGACGGCGACGCCACCACCCCCGGCGGTGACGGCGGCGACGGCGGCAACGG
>NZ_JBOGDB010000202.1:0-24723 GCF_050701515.1 Mycobacterium sp.
GCGCTCCCCACACGGCGCGCCAGGCGGCCAGCCGCAGCCGGGGCCGGCCCCGCCGCGAAATCCGGGCCCGGCCATTAAACGTGCCGCTGGCGTTGTCGCGGGGGCACAGCCCGGCGTGTTTGACCAGCGCCTCGCGGGGCACCACCCGGTTGACCATGCCGGTGCTGTGCACCTCTTCGGCGGTCATCGCACGACCGGTGAACAGGATCTCCTTCGCCTTGCGGGGGCCGAGTTCCCAGGTATGGCCGTGGTATTCGGGGTGCTCGGTGTGGATCTCAACGCGGACCATCTGGCGTGCTGTGTCCTCGACGCCTCGGGTAGCCCAGTCGGCGACCCGATCACGATTGAGGTGCGCACCGCCGGTCTGGCGGCCAGCCGCCGTGATGGGCGGGTGCGCGCGGCGATTACCGCCCTGCTCGATCACGCCCAGCAGCGCGGCTGTGGGGCGATCGTCGTGGAGAATCTTGACTTCGCCGACGCCCGCGCCACCGGGCGCGACACCCTCGGCCGTGGCGTCCGCGGCAAGAGACTTCGCCGCACCGTGGCCGCGATCCCCACCGCGAAGTTCCGCACACGGCTCACCGCGATGGCCGCCCGCCGCGGCATCAACGTGATCGGAGTGGATGCGGCCTACACCAGCAAGTGGGGCAACCAGCATTGGCGTAAACCTTTGCAGCAGCAGACTTCCGATCCGGCCACCGTCACCGGCCATCACGGCGCGGCGGCCGCCATCGGGCGACGTGGCCTCGGTTTGGCGATCAGGCGACGGCCGGCAGGACCCCGCAGCGGACAGCGGACCGCTGAGGGCACTCCACCGGCCTGGTCCGACCGTAACCCGGGGAACACACCCGGGTGCAGTAGTTCCGGCCCACCGACACACCCACCACGAGGCGTGCCGGTCCACCGGAGAACACCCACCCGCCGCGGCCAACACCGTTCGGGCCGCACAGGACTCACTCCTGCTCACTAACCAGGAACGGTTGAAGCTCTGGTAGACCCGGCGCCGGGATAGCTCCATCTGGTGCACGTACTGCTGCAGGATGGTGGCGTTCCGTCCGCCGAACTCGGGTGGGTTCCCCGGCAGCAGCCACCCGTTGTCGAACATCAGCCGCTGCCAGCGACGGGCCCACCCGGGTATGTGACTGCTGGACCCGGACCGCTCGAGCGCGTCGGCCTCGGGCGGCAGATGCTCGTCCAGAAGGCCACGAACTCGGCGCGGAAAGTTTCGACGTCAGCGTCAAATGTCAGCTGCACGGCGCTCCCGCGAAATCCGTCCTTTTTTGAAAGACTTTTGTTATCAACAGAATGAGAATAGTATTCTCATCGTGAGAAAGTTACAATCTCCGACACGTTGGCCGCGAGGGGGTCGAGGACCGCAATGGCAAGGCGTTCTCCGGTACAGTCAGTTCATGTTCTCACCAATCGGCAAGCATCTGAGCCGCCGGTGACAAGTCCAAGCGAGGAACCCGCCTGGAAGCAGCGCGCGGTCGAACGCTCCATCAAGACCGCAAAGCTCCGGGCCGCGCAACGGGTCCAGCGATTCCTGGACGCCGCTCAGGCGATCATCATCGAGAAGGGCAGCACCGACTTCACTGTGCAGGAGGTCGTCGACCGCTCACGCCAGTCGCTGCGCAGCTTCTACCTGCAGTTCGACGGCAAGCACGAGCTCTTGCTGGCGCTGTTTGAAGATGCGCTGGCCCGGTCGGCCGACCAGATCCGCGCCGCCACCGCCAGCCACGGCGACCCGCTGGAGCGACTGAAGGTAGCGATTCAGCTGCTGTTCGAGTCCTCCCGTCCGGACCCGACCGCCAAACGGCCACTGTTCACCGACTTCGCGCCACGACTGCTGGTCTCGCACCCGGCCGAGGTCAAGATCGCCCACGCACCCCTGCTCGCGCTGCTCACCGAGCTCATGGAGGAGGCCGCCGACGCCGACGAGTTGCGTGCCGACATCAACCCGAAGCGGATGGCCGCGATGACCATGCAGACGGTGATGTTCGTCGCGCAGTCCAGCGGTGATCCGGACGACACCACCGCGCACCCCATCACCGCCGACGAGGTGTGGGACTTCTGCGCCCATGGCTTCGCAGCAAAGCCTTGAGAATAGGGTTCTCCTAGCACAAGAACATCGCTTACACTGGCGGCGTGCCCGATCTGTGGACCGACCTACTCGCGTGCCTTGATGTCACTCCTGTCCCGCCGTCCCACCCCGATGAGAACGCGGACGTGGCGGTGTACGAGGGCCGCAACCAGCAGCTGGAATACCACCGGTTGTTCGGCGGCCAGATCCTCGGCCAGCTCGTCCAGATCGCCGGCCTGACCTGCCCCGACAAGGCCGTCAAGTCGCTGCACGCGGTGTTCGCGCGGGAAGGCCGGGCCGACGAACCCGTCTCGTACCAGGCGACCCGGCATCACCAGGGGCGATCCTTCGCCACACTTACCGTCACCGCGCGGCAGAGCCGGGGAGTCCTGGCCACCGGTTCGATCTGCATGCACGCCGCGGAGGACGGCCCCGAGCGCCAGGCGGTCGACGAGGTTCCCGTTGTGCTCGGCCCCGAGCACAACGTCACACTCGACCTGATTCCCTGGGAGACGCGCGCCGTCGACGACCTGAACGCCACCTCGACCGGTCCACCGCGGTTCGAACTGTGGATGCGCACCCCGGCCGTCGATCCCCGCCTGGCGCCCGCCCTGGCCGCCTACGGCACCGATCTGACGCTCATCGGCACCGCTCTGAGGCCTATCGACGGTTTGGGCCAGCGTGGCAACGGCACGCAGTTCACCTCCGCCGTCACCACCCACACGCTGTGGTTTCACCGGCCATTCCGCACCGACGAATGGCTGCTGCTGCGCCAGCACAGCCCGCTGCTCGCATACGGCCGTTGCTTTGGCCGGGGCGACGTCCTCACCGAGCACGGCGAACTGGTGGCTTCGTATGCCCAGGAGGCGCTGCTTCGCCTGCCGATCTGAGCCCAGCCAATGAGAAGTACGTTCTACTAAGCGGAGAGTACAAATCGCAGAAAAGGATCGTTCCGTTGACACCGATGCGGCGCCGGTGCCAGAGTTTGTGAGACACCGGCCATGCATGTGTCTTATTGAGCCCTGGTCAATGCGAAAGGCAACACCGTGACCGTCGATGCCACCGAGGCTGCCACCAGCGATGTCTACTTCGACCCGTATGACGTCGACATCAACGCTGATCCCTACCCGACGTTCCGGCGACTCCGGGAGGAATCGCCGCTGTACTACAACGCCCAGCACGACTTCTACGCGCTCAGCCGCTTTTCCGATGTGAACAAAGCGCTGGTGGATCACGAAACGTTCAGCTCGGCCCGCGGCGCGATCGTTGAGCTGATCAAAGCCAACATCGACATTCCGCCTGGCACAGTGATTTTCGAGGATCCACCGATTCACGACATCCACCGCAAGCTACTGGCTCGGATGTTCACGCCGCGCAAGATCAACGCACTGGAGCCGGTCATTCGGGAGTACTGCGCGCAGAGCCTGGACCCGTTGATCGGGGCGGACCGATTCGACTTCGTCGCCGACCTCGGTGCACAAATGCCGATGAAGGTGATCAGCGCGCTGTTGGGCATCCCCGAAGACGACCAGGAGATGATCCGCGACCACGCCAACGCGCAGATGCGCACCGAGGCCGGCCAGCCCATGAAGGCCGACGGCTTCGTCACCGGCGAACTCTTCGAGGCCTACATCGACTGGCGCGCCGATCACCCGTCGGACGACATCATGACCGAACTGCTCAACGCGGAGTTCGTGGACGAGACGGGTACCACCCGCCACCTCACTCGCCAGGAGCTGCTGACCTATCTCAACGTGGTCGCGGGCGCGGGCAACGAAACCACCACGCGGCTGATCGGTTGGGCCGGCAAGGTTTTGGCCGAGTACCCCGACCAGCGCCGCGAACTCGCCGAGTACCCGGCGCTGATTCCGCAGGCCGTCGAGGAGTTGCTGCGCTTCGAACCGCCCGCGCCGCACGTTGCCCGGTACGTGACCCGCGACGTCGAGTTCTACGGCCAGACCGTGCCCGAGGGCAGCGTGATGATGATGCTGATCGGCGCCGCGGTGCGCGACCATCGCCAATTCCCGCCGGACGGCGATGTTTTCGACATCCACCGGGAGGTACGCCAGCACCTCGCATTCAGCGTCGGCACGCACTACTGCCTGGGCTCGGCGTTGGCACGGCTGGAGGGATGTGTCGCGCTGGAGGAGATTCTCAAACGGTTCCCCGAATGGGATGTCGACATGTCCAAAGCGTCGCTGTCCCCGACGTCAACTGTCCGCGGCTGGGAATCGATGCCAGCTGTTCTTTGAGTGAAATCCTTTCCACTAACGACGAATTGAGGTAGCTATGACTGGACGTGTTGAAGGCAAGGTCGCTTTCATCACCGGCGCGGCCCGTGGACAGGGGCGCGCGCACGCGGTGCGGTTGGCCCAAGAGGGCGCCGACATCATCGCCGTCGACATCTGTAAGCAGATCGACAGCGTTCAGATTCCACTGTCCACCCCGGAGGATCTCGCCGAGACCGCGGATCTGGTCAAGGGCCACAACCGCCGCATCGTCACCGCCGAAGTCGACGTGCGCGATTACGACGCGCTCAAGGCCGCAGTGGACTCCGGCGTTGAGCAGTTGGGCAGGCTGGACATCATCGTCGCCAACGCAGGCATCGGCAACGGCGGTGCGACATTGGACAAGACCGGCGAGGTCGACTGGACCGACATGATCGACGTCAACCTCGCCGGCGTGTGGAAGACCGTGAAAGCCGGTGTGCCGCACATCCTTGCGGCCGGCCGCGGCGGTTCGATCATCTTGACCAGCTCCGTCGGCGGCCTGAAGGCATACCCGCACACCGGTCACTACGTGGCCGCCAAGCACGGTGTGGTGGGGCTGATGCGGACGTTCGCGGTGGAGCTCGGCCAACAGAATATTCGCGTCAACTCGGTGCACCCGACCAACGTCAACACCCCGTTGTTCATGAACGAGGGCACGATGAAGATGTTCCGTCCCGACCTGGAGAACCCGGGGCCCGACGACATGAAGGTCGTCGGCCAGCTGATGCACACGCTGCCGATCGGCTGGGTGGAACCGGAGGACATCGCAAACGCGGTGCTGTTCCTGGCATCCGACGAGGCCCGCTACGTCACGGGTGTCACGTTGCCTATCGACGGCGGCAGCTGCCTGAAGTAGCCACAAGCCGCTCTCGACGGCATAGTCTTCGCGCCGTGGAGACTTTTGACGGGCGCGGCGCGGTGATCACCGGCGGAGCAAGCGGTATCGGCTTGGCAACCGCGCGCGAGTTCACCCGCCGCGGCGCCCGCGTCGTGCTGGCCGATCTGGATCGGTCCGCGCTGGACCAGGCGGTGCAGCAATTACGCGCCGACGGATCCGACGCGCACGGCGTGGTGTGCGACGTGCGCAAGCTCGATGACGTTGCTGGCCTGGCCGACGAGGCCTTCGGCCTGCTCGGCGAAGTGCACTTGGTCTTCAACAACGCGGGCATCGCGTATGCCGGGCCGATCGCACAGGTCACCCACGACGACTGGCGCTGGGTGATCGACGTCGACCTGTGGGGGCCGATCCACGGCGTCGAGGCGTTCCTGCCGCGCCTCATCGAGCAGGGCGGGGACCGCCACCTGGTGTTCACCTCATCCTTCGCGGGCATGGTCGCCAATGCCGGACTCGGGCCCTACTCCGTGTCGAAGTTCGGCGTCGTCGCGCTGGCGGAGGGTCTGGCCCGCGAACTGAAGGCCGAGGGCATCGGCGTTTCGGTGCTCTGCCCGATGATCGTCGAGACCAACTTGATGGCGAATTCCGAGCGCGCCAGGGGTGATGACTACGGCGCACCGACCGACCAACTGGGCGAAACCGTTCAGGAGCTGGCCGGGTCGACAACTCAGGGCGACGACTCAGTACTCGATGTCGACGACGTGGCACGCCTGACGGCCGACGCCATCCTGGCCCATCGGCTGTACATCCTGCCGCACCGGGCATCCCGGGCGTCGATCCGGCGACGGTTCGAGCGCATCGACCGCACCTTCGACGAACAGGCCGCCGAGGGCTGGACGCACTGACTGCCGGGCGAAAATCGTCGGCCAAAGCGGCCAGCCCGGGCTCACCCGAGTGGTTGCATGGAACCGTGAGGCGACTGGGTGGCATGGACGCCATGCTGCTATACAGCGAGACGCCCAACCTGCACACGCACACCGTGAAGGTGGCGATCATCCATGCCGCCGGATTCGACGGCGAGTTCAACTTCGATGTGTTTCGCCGGACAATTCAGCGTCGACTGCATCTGCTCGACCCGCTGCGCTACCGGCTCCTCGACATCCCCTGGCGGCTGCATCACCCGATGTGGATGGAGAACTGCGAGGTCGACCTCGACTATCACCTGCGCCGGGTGCAGGTGCCGAGCCCCGGCGGGCGGCGCGAGCTCGACAAGGTCGTCGGCCAGATCGCCAGCACGCCGTTGCATCGCGGCCGTCCGCTGTGGGAGTTCCACTTCGCCGAGGGGATGGCCGACGATCGCTTCGCGCTGATCGGCAAGGTGCATCACACACTGGCCGACGGGGTCGCGTCGGCCAACCTGCTCGCGCGCCTTATGGACCTGGCCGGTTCGGCGCAGAACGAACAGGAAAGTTACGAGATATGCGTTCCGCCCGGCAGGAACGACCTGTTGAAGTCGGCCGCTCGCGACCACGCCCAAAATATCGCCGCACTGCCGGGATTGGTCAGGGATGCCGTGCGCGGCTTGTCCCGAGTGCGGCGGCGCGCACGGGAACGTCGCGACGATCCGGACATGGCCAAGATGTTCAAGACGCCGCCGACGTTCCTCAACCACGTGGTGTCCCCCGCCCGAACGTTCGGGACGGCATCGCTGTCGCTCGCCGAGGTGAAGGAGACCGCCAAGCACCTCGGGGTGACGTTCAATGACATCGTGCTCGCCATGGCGGCCGGCGGCCTCCGCGAACTGCTGTTGCGCTACGACGGCAGGGCAGACCGGCCGATCATGGCCTCCGTGCCGGTCAGCACCAACAGATCCGCGGATCGGATCACCGGTAACGAAATCAGTGGTTTGGCGGTATCGCTGCCCGTGCACGTCGACGAACCGCTCGAACGGGTTCGGCTGACCTCCGCGGCCACCGCGTGCGCCAAGGAAGACCACGATCTCCTCGGGCCCGAGCTGCAGGGCAAGATGATGGAGTACCTGCCACCCCCGTTGGCACCGGCGATGTTTCGATGGCAGTCAAAGCGCGCAGCCCACAACAGGATCATGAACGTCGCGGTATCCAACGTGCCCGGGCCTCGGGAACACGGTCACATCGGCGGCGCTCGGGTCACCGAGATCTACTCCGTCGGAGTGCTGTCCCCGGGCAGCGCCTTCAACATGACCGTCTGGAGTTACGTTGACCAGGTGGACATCTCGGTACTTTCCGACGACCGCACCTTCAACGACGTCCACGAGGCCACGGATGCGATGCTGCACGGACTCGCCGAGATCCGGCGCGCCGCGGGCCTGCCCGCAGAACTCACTCTGGTCGGCTCGGCGATGGCGCCTGCCAGCGCGGGCGGTTAGCCCAGTATCGGGAACCGGCGCTTCTTCGCCAGCTTGTCGAGAGCGGTCTGCATCACTTCGCGGACATGTGCATCGACCTCGTCGACGTCGGGGTCCTCGCCGAACTCTGCCACCACGTCGATCGGTTCCAGCACCTGTGTGACGATCTTCGTCGGCAGGGGCAGGTTGGGTGGGAAGATCACGCTGAGGCCGAACGGGAAGCCGAAGCTGACGGGCAGGATCTCTATCCGTGCCCGCTTGAAACCCAGCCGCCTGGCGATCGAATCGCCGCGGGCGAGGAACAGCTGTGTCTCCTGTCCGCCGATGGACACCATCGGAACGATCGGCACACCGGCCTCGAGGGCGGAACTGACATACCCGGTCCGGCCGGCGAAGTCGATTTTGTTCTCCGACAGCGTCGGCCGGTACGAGTCGTAGTCACCGCCGGGAAAGACCAACACGACCGCGCCGGAGCGCAATGCCTTCGCGGCATTGTCGCGGCTGGCCTCGATGACGCCGGCGCGGCGCAACAGTCCGGCGAGCGGTCCCATGAAAATGCCGTAATGGCCGAGGGTGTACAACGGGCGGTCGTAGCCGAACTCGTCGTAGAACGCCGGGGCGAAGATCAGCACATCCGGGGTCAACATTCCGCCGGAGTGATTGCACACCAGCAGCGCTCCACCTGCGGACGGTATGGCGTCCACCCCGTGCACTTCGGACCGGAAGTAGCGTTGGATGACCGGTGCCACCCAATTCTTCAGCTGCTCGGTGAACGTGGGATCCCACTTGGTGGCCTCTTGTGTCCCAATGTCCTCAATGCCGTTGTCGCCCATGCCTTCTTCCCCTGGGTCTCGTCGTTTTATGCATACCCAAGGCGGGCGCTGACTACCCCTGATCCACTACCAGCGGATATGGTACTCTCTGAATTCGAGAACGTCATTTCCGCGCGGGAGGGAGCTAATGGCGGGCACTGTGCTGGTCACGGGCGGGTTCGGCCTGGTGGGATCCGAAACCGTCAAACTGTTGGCCGCCGACGGCCAGCGGGTGGTGGTGGCAGACCTCGACACCCCCGCCAATCGCAAGAAGGCACGGGCGCTGCCCGACGGCGTCGCCGCCCGGTGGGCGGACCTGACGGATGCCGCGGCGGTCGATCGCCTCGTCTCCGAGGCGTCGCCGTCGGCGATCGTGCACCTTGCCGCGGTCATCCCGCCGCCGCTCTACCGGAACCCCAAGCTCGCCCGCAAAGTCAATGTCGACGCCACGGTGGCGCTGGTGCGCGCCGCCGAGGCTCAGCCAAATCCGCCTCGCTTCGTGCAAGCCTCGAGCAACGCCGTCTACGGCTCGCGCAATCCCCATCGAGTGAGCGACGTTGTCCGCGCCGACACGCCGACCCGGCCGATCGACATATACAGCGCCACCAAGCTCGCGGCCGAAGAACGCGTGCGCGCCTCGCGCCTGGAGTGGGTGGTCTTGCGCCTCGGCGCGGTGCTCAGCCCGAACTTCAGTGCCTTGCCACTCAGCGCCGACGGAATCTTCATCGAAAGCGCGCTGCCCACCGACGGGCGCATTCACACCGTTGACGTCCGCGACGTCGGGACGGCGTTTGCGGCGGCCACCACCGCGGACGTCGCAAAGGAGATCCTGCTGATCGCAGGCGACGACTCACACAAACTGAGGCAGGACGACGTCGGGCCCGCGCTGGCCGCCGCCCTGGGACTGCCCGGTGTGCTGCCGACCGGCCGGCCCGGCGATCCGGACAACGACGACGGCTGGTTCCTCACCGACTGGATGGACACCGCCAGGGCGCAACAGGCGCTGGCGTTCCAGCATCATTCGTGGCCGGACATGCTCGCCGAGATCCGGGAACGAATGGGGTGGAAGCGCTATGTGCTGCGACCCGTCGCTCCGCTGGCGCGGATGTTTCTGGCACGCCGATCCGCGTACCGCAAGGCCCCGGGCACCTACGCCGATTTGTGGGGAGCGATCCGCTCGAGGCTGGGCGATCCCGGACTGGATGCCGATCACACATGAAACTCGTCATCGGCGCGAGCGGGTTCGTCGGCTCACACGTCACGCGTCAGCTCGTCGAGGGCGGCAACGATGTCCGGGTGATGCTGCGAAAGACCAGTTCCACCAAGGCTATCGACGACTTGCCCGTGCAGCGCCACTACGGCGACGTGTTCGACGACGACGCACTGCGCGCGGGGATGGCCGGCTGTGACGACGTCTACTACTGCGTGGTGGATGCCCGCGCGTGGCTGCGCGATCCCGCACCGTTGTTCCGCACCAACGTCGAGGGACTACGACACGTCCTCGACGCCGCGGTGGACGCGAACCTGTCGCGGTTCCTCTTCACCAGCACCATCGGCACGATGGCCATCGGTGACGGCAACGGACCTGTGAACGAGGACACCCCGTTCGATTGGCACGACGGCGGACCTTATGTCGAGTCCCGGGTGGCCGCCGAAAACCTTGTCCTGCAGTATGCCCGGGAGAAGCGGCTGCCCGCCGTCGCACTGTGTATTTCCAACACGTACGGTCCCCGCGACTGGGGGCCGACTCCGCACGGGAAACTGCTCGCTGCGGTTGCGTCCGGGCGGTTCCCGTTCTACCCGGCTTTTTCGGCGGAATGCGTTGGAATAGAAGACGCGGCGCGGGCAATGATCCTGGCCGCCGACCGCGGCCGGGTCGGCGAGCGTTACATCGTCTCGGACGGGTACATGAGTATGCGGGAGGTGCACCGGGTCGCCGCCGAAGCCGTCGGTGCGCGCCGGCCCATCGGCATGCCCATGAAGCTATTACTTGTCGCAGCGCGTGCCGGTGATCTCGCCGCTCGACTGCTGCGGCGCGACCTGGTGTTGACGACGGTGTCGTTTCGAATGGCCGACAAGATGCCGCCGTTGGACCACGGCAAAGCCGAGCGCGAACTCGGTTGGACGCCGGAGCCGGTGAACGAGTCGATACGTAAGGCCGCCCGGTGGTACATCCAACAGCGGGCGCGTTCCTAGCCAGGGCCGAACTGAGAGTTGCCGGTCTTCGGGTGGTGATACCAGCCGCCGGCGGCCTGGGTTCCGCCGTCGACGTGGATGGTCTGGCCGGTGATGTAGCTCGACATGTCCGAGGCGAGAAACACTGCGGTGCCGGCCGTTTCATCGACATGTCCGGGACGGCCCATCGGGATCGCATGGGAAATGTCGGGAGGCACGCCGTCCGGTGAGAACTGCAGCAGTCCCTCGGTGACGGTTATGTCGGGGGCGAGCGCGTTGACCCGGATGCCATGCGGTGCCAGTTCGAACGCCGCCGTCTTGGTGTAGTTGATGACGCCGGCCTTGGCCGCGGCGTAGGCGGCGTAACCCGGTGCGGCGCGGACCCCTTCGATCGATGTCAGATTGATGATGCTGCCGGGCATTTCGGCTGCCACGAGTTGGCGTGCCACCCGCTGGGTGCACAACAGCACGTGGCGCAGATTTGATTTGTAGAGCGCGTCCCAACCGTTCTCGCTGGTTTCCAGGATCGACGAGGCGAAAACCCCGCCGGCGTTGTTCACCAGGATCGTCGGTGTACCGAGCTCGGCGGTGGTGCGGTCCAGCGCGGCGTCCACCTGCTCGCTGTCCCGGACATCGGTGACAATGCCCAGTCCGCCAACGGCTTCGGCCGCCGATGCGCAGGTGTCGGCCACACGCTCCCAGATGGCTACCGACGCGCCGAAGGCCGCCAGCCCGGCGGCGATCCCGCGGCCGATGCCCGCTCCCCCGCCGGTGACCACGGCAACCCGGCCGGTGAGCAGGATGTTGGTGGGATCGATGGTCAACTCATGCCTTTGCCTTGCTCGTGGGATGCATTGCGGGCGCATGCCCGATCACGCCGCCGGCCTCGAGCTCGGCGATCTCGCCGTCGGTCAGCCCGAGCTCGGTCAGTAGTTCGCGGTTGTGCTCTCCGAGCAGCGGTGCGGGACGGGCATGAACCTTTTCCGGTCCGCGGGACAGCTTGAACGGAAGCGTGCTGTGTTTGGTTGGCGGGTTCACCGGGTGGCCGACGTCTTCGAAGAAGCCTCGGAACGCCAGCTGCGGCAACTCGGTCTGGCGGTGCGGTTGCATCACCTTGCCGACGGGCACGCCGGCGGCCCAGAGCCGATCGACGATTTCGTCACCGGTGCGCTGCTCACACCAGGCGGCCAACTGCTGGTCGATGGCGTCGTGATGGTTGCGCCGGCCGGCGGCGGTGCACAGGCCGGGGTCCATCGCCCAATCGGGCCGGCCGAGAGCGTCGCGCAATGCCGTCCACTGGTCGTCGGTGGCAATGGCCACCGCAACCCAACGGTCGAGGCGACCGAACTCGTCGATCTCGTTGGTGCGGTAGAGGTTCTGCGGCGCCGCACTGGGCCCGCGGTTGCCGGCGCGCTGCAGCAGCGCGCCGTAGGCGGTGTACTCGATCACCTGCTCGGCGGCCACGGTGAGCGCCGCATCGACCATCGCCGCCTCCACCATCGATCCTTCACCGGTGCGGCGTCGATGCTCGAGCGCCAGCAGCAGCGCGTTGAGGGCGTGGATTCCCGCGTTCGGGTCGCCGACCGAGTAGGGCTCGTAGGGGTTGCGGTCGGGGTAGCCGGTCAGCCAGCTGATGCCGGCGGCCGCCTCGATGACGTACGCGAACGCCGGGTTGTCGCGCCACGGCCCGTCGAGGCCGAACCCGGGCATCCGCAGCATGATCGCGTCGGGCCGAACGGCCTGCACGGCCGCGAAGTCCAACCCGATCTGGTCCAGCACGCGCGGGGTGAAGTTCTCCACGATCACGTCGGCGGTCGCGATGAACTTGTTGAGCAGGTCGCGTCCGGCCGAACTCTGCAGGTCCAGCGTGGCGCCACGCTTGTTCGTATTCAGGCCCGAGAAGATCGGCGACTTCTCCCACCACTGATCCTCGGTGATGGGTATGCCCGCAATGAGGCGGGTGCCGTCCGGGCGGCGGGTGGACTCGACGTGAATGACGTCGGCGCCGAGCATGGCGAGCAGATGCGTACAGCTCGGGCCGGCCCAGAACGTCGTCATGTCCAGCACCCGCAGCCCCGTGAAAGGCAGCCTCCGCGAAATGGGATTCCCTGTCGTTGTTCGCGGATTTCCACGACGGGGAATCCCATTTCGGCGGTAATGCTCGGTGTGCTCGCCAAGGCGGGGCGCGGGGGCGGGCGGCCGAAGCTGTGCGGGCGTCATCCGATAGGGGTGGCCGGGCTGACGGAAACCGTCGCGGGGGTTGGTGACGAACGACCCGCGCGCCTGGAAATGGTCGAGCGAATCGATGTTGGCGCCATTGGCCACCGGGGCGTTTGGAATGCGGAACGCCGTTGCCAGTTCGCGGATCTCGTCGACCGACTGGCTCTCGACCCAGGCATAGAGTTCGGCGGCCTTCTCATTGGCCTGCTCGGTGATGGACAGCGGCGAGTCCTCGTCGATCCACTCCTGGTGTCCGGTCATCGCGCACAGGTCGAACCACTGCTGTGCCGTGCCGCATCCGACGTCCACCAGGCCGTCCTTGGCACGCGCGATGCCGGGGACGGTGAGCCGACGGGCATCCCGCCACGGCCTGCCCAGCATCTCGAAGTAGCTCACCGGGTAATAGGTGAGGCCGAGGATGGCGGTCTCCAGCATCGACAGGTCGACCAGCTGGCCGGTGCCCCGGAATGCCAGCGTCGCCGCGCTGGCGTATGCGCCGGCCAGATACTCGCCGACCTGGCCGCCGACGAACACCGGCGCACGGTCAGCGGAGCCGCGGCCGAGGCCGACGATCCCGCCCGACCATGCCTGCAGCGTGAACTCCGTCGCGGGACGGTCGCACCACGGCCCATCCAGCCCGAACGGCGTGATCGACGTGACGGTGAGGTGCGGATGGGCGCGATGGATCGCGGGCGGAGAAAAAGCTTGGTGTTCGGCGACTTTGGAGCCGCGAGACCATACCACCGCGTCCGCGTAGCCAAGCAGCCCGTTGACCAAGTCGACGTCGGTCTCCGGATCGGCGACGACGCTGTGCTTGGCGCCGGCCAAAAAGCTGAACAGCGCGCCGTCGCCATCGACCGCAGCGCCGGATGCGGTCCATCGACGCAGCGGATCTCCTTCTGGCGGTTCCACTTTGATCACGTCGGCACCGCCGTCGGCGAGCAGCTTCGTGCAGTACGCCCCCGCAATCCCGGTGGACAGCTCCACGACGACGTAGCCGTCCAGCGGGCCGTTCATCCGGCTCAGTCCTTCTTCTTGCGGTTCGACTTGCTCAACCGGAAGTCGGGTGGGAACTTGTTGTCGTTGTCGTTGACCGCACCGGCCAGCCCGGTGTCGATGGCGTCGTACATGTCCAGGTCGTCGTCATCGTCGTTGGTGACGCCGCTGCCCATCGACTCGAAGAAAGCGGACAGCAGGCTGCCCATGTACTCGCCTTGGTACTGCTTGAACACTTCGAAGAAGATCTTCTGCTGGAACACGGTGTCCACCGGGCGGTTTCGCGCGCATGCGCGGGCATACTTGTCCACCTCGGCCTCTAGCGCCTCCCGCAGCACCACCTTGTTGAGGAAGTTGCACTGGTACATCTCCTCGGCCGTGAACGGCCGTCCGGTGAAGACCATCTCCTGGAACTTGCGCAGCCCCATCATCTGGACCCACGTCCACATCCGCGGGCCCCAGCCGTAATAGCGGAACGACGGGTGCCCGAAGAGCGCATCGTCGGACGAGATCACCAGGTCCGCGTCGGCGCACTGGTAGAAGTGCCAGCCGTAGCAGTAGCCCTTGGCCTCGACGATGCTGATCTTCTTGAGTTCCTGCAGCGGCCGGTTGCCGGCCTGCACGTTCGCATACCACGCGCTGATCGTGGCGCCGTGCCGGAACGATCCCTTCGGCGGATAGCTGACCTCGCCGACGCCGTCGTCCTCCAGACGCAGTTCGGCCAGCCGCAGGTCGGTGTTGTCGTTGCCCTCCATGAACTCCGGCAGGTCCGCCCCGCTGCCCAGGTTGTCGCCGACACCGCGGATCACGACCACCTTGACGTCGTTGTCGACGGTGGCTGCCCTCAGCAGATCCGCATACCGCAGCCGGGCCGCAGAAGTCGGTGCGTTCAGATACTCGGGCCGATTGAACGTGATGGTGGCAATCTTGGTCTTCGGGTCCTTTTCGTAGAGGATGAGCTCTTCAGGTTTGGGCGGCTCGGCCGCCGTGGGTTTGGGCCGACTGTCTGACATGGTTTCTCCTTCACCCGATCCCTACACCGGCACGACTGCCCCAGCTCGGGCTCGAGGTGAGCACCTCGGACCCGTCGGGGGTGATGTGCACCGCCTCGCGCCTGAACACCGCACCCACTCCCTCCTCCCAGACATACCCGGTGACGGAGAGCACCATGCCGGGCTTCAACGTCTCCTCCGCGGCGGTGGCCCGCAGCTGCGGCGTAACCACCGGTGGGTCGAATCCCAGCCCGAGACCATGGGCGACCGGCATCGGCGGCAGCGGCTCGTTGACAGCCTGGTATGCCGCGAGCAGGTCGCTCGCCGGCCGACCGGGTCGACACGCCGCAGCAAGCTTGTCCGACAACGCATTCCAGCGTTCGTACAGCGCGGGGACCGTAGCGCCGCCGTCGCCGACGGGCCAGGTGCGGCCCACCTCACCCAGGTAACCGTCCGCCAGCACTCCCGCGGCGAAGGCCACCAGATCGCCCTGTCCAACCCGCCCGTCACTGCGTGCCCGCCGCCACGGGTGCTCCCGCGACGTCACCCACGCGGCGTCCTGCGTGGCGGGGGTACACACCCCGCCGGCCGCCTCCGCCTCGAGCATTACCCCGGCCAGTTCCTGTTCGGTGATACCCTCGCGCAACCCTCCGACCGCGGTGGCCAGGGCGTCCTCGGCCACGCGCAGCGCTGCGCGGACAGCGACCACCTCCTGCGGTGTCTTGATCCGGCGGGCCGCCCGCATGGCAAGTTCGCCGTCGACGAGTTCGGCGTTCGGGAAGGCGATCGGCAACAGCTTCGCGAATGACGGTGTGAGAGCGTCGGTTCCGACCCGACGGGCGGTGGCCGTGCCGTCGATGCCTTGCAACACGTTGATCAGCGTCATCGGATTCCACGCCAGCCCGTACAGGTGATCGTGCGGGATGTCGTCGGGGATGCCCTCATCCCACGTACTGTTCAGGTGGATCTCACCGGTCGACCGGACCACCGTGCAGATCGGCCCGAAGGGTCTGGTACCCGCCACCCAGAGCTGCGGTGCCCCCGAGAAATAGCGCACATTGGCCTGGCGCCCGAGCACCAGCACGTCCAGGTCGTGCGCTTCCATCTGAGCCAACGCTCGTTCCCGCCGACCGATTCGCAATGCCCGGTCATCGGGCAGAATTTCAGTCGCCATAGGGCATGTAGGGGTAGTCAGTCAACGGCGCGAAGCCGTCCTCGGTGATAACGATGATCTCCTCGCTTCGATAACCGCCGGTCCCGTCTTCCCAGACCACCGGCTCCAGAACCAGCACCATGCCTGCCGGGAACACGAACTTGTCGTCGAACTCCTCACCCAGATCCGTTCCGATCATGGGCATTTCGGCGGCGTTGGTGCCGATGCTGTGACCGAGATAGAAGTGCGGCAACCACGGCTTGCGGCCGCCGTTCGCGGCGATCGCCGCCCGGGCCAGGTCGCCGGATGTCGCGCCCGCCTTCGTCACCTTCAGCACGGCGTCGAGGATGTCGCGCCACTGGTAGAACTGGTCCTGCTGGCGTCGTGACGGGGGGTCCCCCACCAACCATGTTCGGCCGAAGTCCGAACAGAAGCCGGTATAGGTGATGCTGACGTCGGTCCAGAGCACGTCGCCCGCCGCGAGCTCGCGTTCGGTTGTCAACAACGGAAGCGCCAGATCGCCGTGTGTGGTCCAGGTGCCCTCCGCCTTGGACGCCGGCATCACCTGCCAGATCGCTTCGAGCATGTTCGCGGTCGCGCCCAGCTCGAACGCGCGTCGCACGAACTGCGCCGACAGATCTATCTGACGGACCCCCGGCGCCAACGCCTTCTGCACGTCGACAACCGCTTCCTCGGTGATGCGGCAGGCCTTACGGATACACGCGATCTGGTCGATCGTCTTCACCAGCTTGGCCGCCCCGACCACGGGTGCGGCATCGACGGGCGCTCCACCAGGGAATAGCCGGTCGGCCGTGCGGCGCATCGCGCCGGTCAGCTCGTCCACCGCGACCGTCGCGCCCGGCCGGATCAGGTCGGCCACGACGCGGGCGAAATGCTTTACGCCCTCGTCGAATTCGAGGTACAGCGGAGGATGTACATGGTCGGCCGGTATCTCCGACTCCGATGAGGTGCCCTCGCGGAACGGTATGAACAGGTGCGGATGCTCGTCGTCGGCCAGCACGATCGCGACCGGGCGTTCGACGTGCGATAGCCCCGCGTCGAGCAGCGGCCAGCTGGCACCGGTCGCGTACACCACATTGCCGTTGCCAAGCAGGATCAGCGCGTCGACGCCGTTCTCGGCCATCGCGGACCGTAGCCGCGCCGCGGCTTCTCGACGCATGCGTGCCCGGTCCGGCAGATCCGGAATACCGAGGGCGGACGCGTCCGCGGTCGCAAAGGTGGTCATTAGACGCCCAGGAAATTTTTGATGTTTCCGCTGACTATCTTGGCCGCGTTCTCCGGCCCGACCGCTTCGACGACCGATGCCAGCGACTTCTCCGAGTAGCCGAATGTGCTCTCGTTGTGCGGATAGTCCGACGACCACATAACCCTGTCGACCCCTATCCGGTCGATCAGTTCCAGGCCGAGCGGATCGACCATGAACGAGGCGCTCATGTGGTTGTCCCAGTAGTACTGGATGTCGTGCTCGAGCTGGTGGTTGAACATGTGCTGGTATGAGGCCAGCAGGTGTTCCGCGTCCTGCAGGGCCCATGGCACCCAGGCGATCCCGCCCTCGAACCAGCCGATCCGCAGCTTTGGGTGACGATCGAGGATGCCGCTGAAGATGTACTTGGAGAACACCTCACGAAATCCGTCGATATTGATCATCATGCCCACCACGACGCTGTTGAACTCGCACGGCGTTTTCGGCGGCGTCTCGCCGATATGGTGAGCCACCGGCAGGCCGGCTTGCTCGATCTCGTCCCACACCGCGTTCATCGCGGTACTTCCGTAGTCGATGACGTTGTCGTCGTCGTCCTTGCCCGGGTTGATGGGCATCAGGAACGTCTTGAGGCCCAAGGACTTCAGCTCGGTCAGCGTCCGCCGCGTGCCCTTCGGGTCCCACCAGTTGATCAGTCCGGCGGCGTAGAAGTGTCCGTTCGAGCGCTCCTGCAGCTCGGCCATGTATTCGTTGTAGATCCGAAACACCCGTTCGCGAAGTTCCTTGTCGGGATAGTGGAACAGCGCCAGCACCGCATTCGGGAAGGCGAGTTCCCTGTCGACGCCATCCTCCTGCAGCTCCTGGATGCGGGCCTCGATGTTGTTGGTAGCGGCTCCCGCCAGGTCGTCGTACTGCATCAGGACCCGGCTGAAGTCGCCCGGCAGGAAGGTCTGACCCTGCTTGCGGCCGACCATGTAGGCGCCGTCCTCGTACCAGATCCGCGGCGCCTTCTCCTTGAGGTCGTCCGGGAACTTCTCGTAGAAGATGTCCTCCGCAACCGAGATGTGGTTGTCGGCGGAGAACACCTCGGTACCCGCGGGCAGCCCGACATCCCCCTGCGCGTGCCCGCGCCGGTTCTTCGGCGCACCGTAGCCACCGGGCGGGTAAAGGGTGCTTGCTTGAGTTGACATCGTTGACACTCCAATCGGGCTGTTAGGAATGAAAGTTCACCAGGTAACGGGAAGTTCGTAGACGCCGTAGGCGAGGCGGTCGTGCTTGAACGGCACCTCGTCGAACGGCACGGCAAGGCGCAGCGTGGGGATGCGCCGCAGCAGTGTGTGGAACACGATCTGGAGTTCGGCGCGCGCGAGCTGCTGCCCGACGCACTGATGGCGGCCGTAGCCGAAGCCCAGCTGCTGGCCGACGTCGCGGGTGAGATCCAGCTTGTCGGGGTCGGGGTAGGCGGCCGCATCCCAGTTCGCCGGGGCCAGGTCGAGAATGATGCCCTCACCGGCGCGGATGGTCTCGTCACCGATCTCGATGTCCTCGACGGCAACCCGGCGCTGGCCGTTCTGGATGATCGACAGGTAGCGCATCAGCTCTTCGACCGCGTTGGCGATGAACTTCGGGTCGTCGGAATCACGTAGCAGCGCAGCCTGTTCGGGATTCTCAAGCAGGGCCAGCACACCGATGCCGATCATGTTGGCGGTGGTCTCGTGCCCGGCGATCAACAGCCCGGTGCCCAGCTGTGCGGCTTCTTTGACGCTGATCTCGCCTGCGTTTACCCGTTCCGCAAGGTCGGACACCGCGTCCTCTGTGCCGTCCCCGCGGGGAACCTCCATCTTGGCCTTGACGAGGTCGCTCAGGTACTTCGCCAGGCTCATCGCCCCCTTCTGGCCGTCCTCGGCGCTGGCATAGCGGGCGAGCCCCACGTTTGCGTGATGCTGAAAGAACTCGTGGTCTTCGTATGGGACACCGAGCATCTCGCTGATCACCCTGGTGGGAACCGGCAGCGCCAGCTCGGCGACGATGTCGGCGGGCTGCGGCCCTGCCAGGATCGCGTCGATGCACTCGTCGGTGACCTCTTGAATGGCCGAGCGCAGGCCCTCGACGCGCTTGAAGGTGAACGGCTTGGACAGCATCCGGCGGAACCGGGTGTGCTCCTCGGCGTCGGAGGTGAACACCGACCGGGGCCGCTTGTGCACGGTGGAGAGCATGTGCTCGTTCCAATGCGGGAAGCCGTCGCGGCGGTCGTCGACGCTGACGCGCGGGTCGGCGAACAACTCGCGCGCCACCGCGTGACCGGTGATCAGCCAGGGTGTGCTGCCGTCCCAGATCCGGACCCGGGAAAGCGGCTTCGCCTCGCCCATCTCGAGTACCCGCGGCGGCGGGGCAAACGGGCAGCGCGCGTCGCGGTCCATCGGGTACTCGGGGACGTCTACCGGTGTCAGGGTTTCCGACATGTCATTCCTCGATGTCGATGGCTAGGGCGGGACACGCCGCGGCGGCCTTGCGGGCGTTGTCGGCCCGCCCGGGCGGTGGACTTTCCATCAGCAGGACCACGACGCCGTCGTCGTCGCGCTGGTCGAACACGTCGTCGGCGTTCAGCACACACTGGCCCGACGAGACGCATTTGTCTTGGTCTACATGCACTTTCATGTCAGGGATGCTCCGTGACGGGTGCCAGCCACAGCCCGACGATCGCGTCGATGAGCCCGGACGCGACTGCGGCCCAACTGGTTCGTGGAATGGCGTCACCCTCGGCAAAGGCGCGTTCGAAGTCGGCGCAGGTGTGCATCATCAGGTTGCGCGCCATGATGTTGCGTTCCGTGACGACGGCCGGCGGCAGGTCGGCAACGCAGCGGGTAATGCCGTCGACCACCTTCACCAGCGATGGCGACGCGAGCGCATCCTTGACCACGATCTTCTGGTAGGCAGGATCGGCGAGCGCCTGGGCGGCGAAGCGCGCGTAGGTCGTCGGGTTGCCGAGTTGCGCCAGGTGCTCGGTGAGTGAGCACACCAGGCAACCGACCCAGTCCCGCAACTGCGCCGAATCCCCGGCCTGGGCCACCATCGACTCGAGCAACCGCTCGATCGACGCGCGGTGTTTCTGCTCGATCGCGCGTACCAGATCGGTCTTGGTGCCGAAGTGGTAGCCGACGGCGGCGTTGTTTCCCTGGCCCGCAGCCTCGCTGACCTGGCGGTTCGACACCGCGAACACGCCGTGCTCGGCATACAGCCGTTCGGCCGCCCGCAGGATTGCCTCCTGTGTGCTGCTCGCCCGATCGGCGCGCACAGCCCTGGCGGTGGTCACTCCTACAGTCAACCCGGCGCCGCCCGTTAAGTCAAGCGACTGATTTAAAACACTCATGTCGTCGGCTTGCGGACCTCTTCCTTCCTGCTCCTCGCGTTCGCAGCTACCTTGCCGGCCACGGTGCCGCCGTCGATCGGCAGCACGGTGCCGGTGACGTAGCGCGAGCGATCGGTGGCGAAGTACATCGCCGCCTCGGCGACGTCGTCGACGGTGCCCTCGCGCTTCAGCGGGCGGTCGGCCCGCATCTGGGCGCGAATCTTCTCCTCGAACTGTTCCAGCTTCTCGAGGTCTTCCCCTGACGCCGACTTTCGCACAATCGCGGTCCGGATATTGCCGGGGGCGATGGCGTTGACGCGAATCTCGTAGTGCGCCAATTCGATTGCCGCGGACTTGGTGAACTGGATGACCGCCGCTTTCGACGCCCGGTAGGTCATCACGCCGCCGCCGGCCTGGATCCCGCCGATCGAGGTGAGGTTGATGATCGACCCGCCGCCGTGTTGTGACATGTGCCGCGCGGCGTCGCGCGTCCCCGCCATCACGGCCAGCACGTTGATCGCCATCACCTGCTGGAAGTCCGCGAGGTCGTCGTCGAGAAACCGGCGGTGCATGGTGCCCGATACCCCGGCGTTGTTGACCATCACGTGCAGACCGCCGAACCGCTCGACCGCCGTCGACACCAGCCCGGTCACCTGGTCGATGTCGGACACATCGGATTCGACGAACTGCGCGTCGGCGCCGATGTCCGCCGCCAGCGCCGCACCGCCCTCGCGGTCGACGTCGCCGATGAGCACCTTGGCGCCCTCGGCGGCGAACCGTCGCGCAAGGCCTTCGCCCAGCCCGGACGCGCCGCCGGTGACGATCGCGACCTTGCCCGCCAGTTCATCCGCCATGACGTGAAAACCTTTCGTTGCGTGCCATGACGACTCAACCCGCCTCGCCGAGGAATTCCAAGAGCAGCTCGTTGACGGCCGACGGCTGTTCGATCTGCGGACAGTGGCCGGCCCGCGCGATCACGGCCGAGCGACCGTCCGGAATCTGTTTGGCGATCTCTGCCGCCCACCCCGCCGGCAGGAGTTTGTCGCACTCCCCCTCCACCACCAGTGTCGGTACGGCGATGCGCTCATACGGACGGTTGCTCGACGGCAGTGCCGGCGGATCCAACCCCGGCCTGCGGAACCGGGCGGCCGCCAACGCCTCCCACGCCCCCGGCGCGAGGCTCGATTGGTAGCGCCGCTGCACGTATGCGTCGTCGTTCGGGAATGCCGAGTCAAAGAAGAGCGCTTCGACGATCCGCCGCATGCCGGAAAGCGTGGCGTCGTAGTCATACAGCGCAGCCGAGTACTCGTTGCGCTGGATGTCACCGCCACCGCAGATCGTCACCATGCTGCGCACCGGCAAAACCGGAGACTCCGATGTCGCGTCGACGAACAGGTTGACGGCGCCCATGGAGTTGCCGACGAAGTGCGCGGACTCGACACCGAGGACCTCGCAAAACCGAGCGATGTGCCTGATCCGCATTCCGCGGCCGTCGGTGAAGTCGACGACCTTCGCGGACTGCCCGAAGCCGAGCATGTCGGGGGCCAGCACGCGATGGTGCGCGGCCAAGGCGTCGATGTTGCGCTCCCAACCCAGTTCGGCGCCGACACCGAACTCTCCACCGTGCAGCAGGACGATCGGATCGCCCTGCCCTGCTTCGAGATGGCTGGTGACCAGCCCGTCCACCAGTAGCGTCTTCCGCTCGGCCTCGATCACGCCGTTTCCCAGGCGGCGCGGGCGAAGGTGAGCACCTGAGTGGCCAGCATGTCGAGTTGGTTCTGCACCGCCTCGTCGGCGAGTTGGCCGGCGCTATCCCAGATTTCGTCGGCCGAGTTGATCGCCACGCCGAGCGGCGTGGGCCAGGCGCGAAGCGCGTGCCCGATGCTGCGCAACTGACCGAGCGTGCCGACCGACGCCTGCCATCCGTACGCGCAGCTGATGCATCCCCACGGTGTGTTGTCGAGGTAGACGCGCGGGTCTTCGCGGAGGTCCTCGATGTAATCCAGCGCGTTCTTGACCAGCCCGGACACCGCACCGTGATATCCCGGCGAACCGACGACGACCGCGTCGGCGTCACGTAACGCACCCACCAACTCGCGCGCCTTGGGTGTGCGTTCCAGTTCGTGCGGTGCGTACATCGGCAGGTTGAGGTCGTCGCCGGAAAACAGCTTCGTCCGTCCGCCCTGACGTTCCACCGACGCCAGGCAGTAGCGCAGCGCCCGTTCGGTCGACGAGTTGGACCTCAGCGTTCCACCGAGGCCGACGACGAGTGGCGCGCCGCCCGTTGTTGTGCTTGCGATCATCATCCGTACCTACTTGATTGCAATGGGATTCACCGGCGATCCAACCGCGCCGGTCACTCGCAACGGCGGCGCGATGAGCTGGAATTCGTACACACCGTCGGCGGCACAGTCGGCCGCAAGCGCTGTGAGGTCCCAATATTCGCCGAGCATCAGGCCCATGTCCCGCAGGCACAGCATGTGCATCGGCAGAAATGCGCCCTCCACTCCTGACACCGGGTTCTCGACCATCAGGTTGTCGGCGGCGACCGCGGCCACTTCGTGGTCGTGCAGCCACGACGCGCAAGTCCAGTCCAGGCCGGCTCCTGGTTCGCCACCATCGCCGGTCTCCAGAAACCGTGCCCACCAACCCGTTCGGACCAGCACAATGTCGCCGCGCTCGACCGTCACGCCCTGTGATCGGGCAGCCTCGTCGAGTTCGGCGGGTGTGATCGGATCACCGATCTCGCAGAACGTCTTCACGCCGCGCAACCGGACGATGTCGAGCAGCACGCCGCGTGACGTGATGCCCTTGCCGTCCACCTTGTCGATGCCGCAGTGGAAGGCACCGACGCTTGTCACCGAGTTCGCCGGAAACCCGTTGTAGAGGTAATCCTCGTAATAGACATGCGACAGTGCGTCCCACTGCGTAGCTGCCTGCAGCGGCATGATGATGACGTCATCGTTGAACCGCATCGGGTTGTCCTCGAAATAACCGGCCAACTGGCCGGCGGCCGGGTTCTGCAACCACTTCGGCCCGTACTCGAGCAGCGTACTGGCGTCCCCGCCGTCGATGGTCATCACGTGCAGCGGGTTCTGCCGGAAATGGAACGCGCCCTGCGGTCCCGACGAGCCGAAGTCCACCCCCAGCGGAAAGACCTTGCCCTGCTTGACCAGGCCGGCTGCCTGTTGAACCTTCTCCGTCGTGATCAGGTTGAGCGTCCCTATCTCGTCGGCGTCGCCCCATCGTCCCCAGTTGCGGACATCGTCGGCGACGCGCCGAAAATCAGTCAGGCTGGCCATGTTCCGCCCTCATCCTTTCCGCCATCGCGCCGCCGTCCACCCAGATCACCTGACCGGTGATGTAGGACGCCGCGCAGGAGTTGACGAACACCAGCACGCTCGCCTGCTCGTCCGGGCCCGCAACGCGGCCGAGGGGTGTCTGAAACGAGTCCAGGTATTCCTGCCCGTACGACGCCCGCAGCTGGTCGAGGATGGGTGTGTCGGTTAAACCCGGTGCGGTGCAGTTGATCCGGATGCCCTTGTCCCCCAGCGCGGCGACGTTCGCCATCCCGTACAGGATGATCGCCTCCTTCGACAACCGGTAGCCGCCGCCGTCGGCGACCGCCTCCGGATTTCGCTGGCACCATTCGATGCCTTCGGCCATCGTCGCCGTGTCCAGCAGACCCGCGGTGACGCCGGCGTTCTCCCGGTAGCCGGATGCGGCCAGCGACGACACATTGGCGATCGCCGACCCGGGCGGCATCGACGGAATGAGCGCCTCGGTGAAGCGGCGGGTGCCGAGGAAGTTGATGGTGACCACCCGGAGCGGATCGCCGATTCCCGACGACACGCCCGCGACGTTGAACAACGCATCGACCTGGCCACCGATCGCCGCCACGGCCCGGTCGATCGACGCGGCGTCGCACAGATCTATCTCGTGGAACTCCTTGAGCTGCAGCGCCGGCCGACGCAGGTCCAGGCCGACGACCTCGGCGCCGAGCTCGGTGAGCTGACGTGCGACCTCCGCACCGATACCCGACGCGCACCCGGTGACCACCGCGCGCCGCCCGTCGTAGCGCCAGAGTTCGTCAATCTGTCCCATAACTCATTTCCGGTCAGCCTCCGGGTTTCTGCTGTCCCATCCTTCCCCTGATTTGAGTTTCTGGGCCGCCTGCTCGATACCGGCGTTCATCTCCTCCATCGCCAACGACACCTCATTGGCGGTGTAATT
>NZ_JBOGDB010000203.1:0-8452 GCF_050701515.1 Mycobacterium sp.
GTGCTGCACGCATCCGGAGTGATGGCCGCGGTCGCGGCGGGTGTCGTGATCGGCGGGTTGATGGAGAGCCGCGCCCAGCAGCCGGTGCGCGAGTTGCTGCACGAGCTGTGGGATGCACTCGGCTACATCGCGAACGCGCTGCTGTTCCTGTTCATCGGGTTGGCGCTGGACTTCGAGTTGCTGCGCGAGAACCTGGCAGCGATCGGTGTCGGCATCGCGGCGGTGTTGGTGTCCCGGCCGCTCGCGGTCGTCCCGCTGGTGATGTTGATGGAGAAGTGGGCGCGCATCCCGAAGGTCGGTAACCGCAACTCTGCGGTGGTCGTCTGGGGCGGTCTGCGCGGCGGTGTGGCACTCGCGCTGGCTCTCGCCTTGCCGGAGGAGCTGGCGCAACGTGAACAGTTCATCGCCATGTGCGGCGGCGTGGTGCTGGCCACCCTGCTGCTCAACGCGACCACCATTTCGTTTGTCGTGCATGTCCTCGGACTCGACAAGCCCAGCCGCTCCGACGAGTACCTCAACGCGTTGTCCCGGCTGCTTGCGGTGCGGGAGTCGCGAAATCGGTTACGGGAACTTGATTTCGAGGACCAAGTTGTAGCCGTCCATCTCGACGTCGCCGAGACCGACGCCAATGATCTGCTTGCGCGATCGAATCTTGATGCGGCGGAACAGAAGAGCGTCCTGACCCTGCGCGGCTTGCACATCGAGCGCGAGGCCTACCAGAGCCTCAGCGATGCCGGCCTGCTGCCGCCGATCGCGACTCGCACCCTGATGGAGGAGATCGACGCAGAGATCGAGGAGGAGGAGGGGGCGGGGGGCGTGCGGGTGGATGCGGCCCGCCGGGCCGCGCTGCCGTGGTATGGCCGCCTGCACCGGTGGCTGTTGAATCGGCTCCCCCAGCCGCTGGGTGAGGATCTGACCGAGGTCGCCTACATCGAGGTGGGTGCGCGGCGGCTGGCCGCGCACAAGGCGGTCGAGGAACTCGAGCTGTTCAAGACGCTGCCCAGCGTCGATGAGCAGATCGTCGACGACGCGAAACGTACCTTCGCCCATTGGGAAGAGTCCGCGGGGAAACGACTCGAAGATCTCGGCGCGGACGGCCCGGTCGACCGAACCATCATGCACCGCCGCCAAGCCAAGGCACTGACCCGGATCACCGTCGTCGAGACGCTACGCGACCTGGTGACCGCCGGAGTGATCTCGCAAGCGGTCGCCGACGCGGCGGCCACCCGGGTGCGGAGTGAGGTCGACCAGGCGGGCACCTGAGGGGCGCGGCTTCCCCCGCCGGACGGCGGCCACCGCGTCCTCGCGCCGGATCTGATCGGCTTCGGCCGCTCCGACAAGCCGAGCCGCCGTTGGTCAGCCGCCGTTGGTGCGATGTTCCCGCAGGAAGCGCACCGCGAGTTCGCCGACCTGCTCCGCGCGCCCGAACCAGGGGGCGTGACCGCCGGGGACGAAGTGCAGCTCTCCGTCGCGGAGGAAGTCCACCGCGCGCCGCGCGGTAGCGGGCGAGCCGAAAGGATCGTTGTCGCCCCAGATCATCTGCACGGGATGAGCGACCTGCGCCAGTTGCTGCCGGGTGAGGGCGATCTCCGGGCGCACCCGTCCGAAGCGCATCACCGCGGCCAGCAGGCCGACGAAGCTCTCGGCGTACGCGGGCAGCCGCTCACATGCCAACAGGAGGTCGCGAACCTCCCGCTGCGCGGCATGCTCGTGCACCATCGCGAACACGCGATCGACCTGCCGCGGCGATGGTGCCTGCAGCTTCAGCAGTGCCCGCCCGATGGCAGGTATCGACATCGTTCGCATGGGCAGCGGTGCCGATGTCCCGAGGATGTGCGCCGGACACGCCACCATCACCTGCGCGGTGACAGATCCTGGCCGGTCGAGCGACAGCCAGGTGCTCCACAGCGATCCCTGCGATTGCGTCACGAACGGCACGCACTGCAGGCCAATGCCTTCGAGAACCTGCGCCAGGAACTCAACGACCAGCGGGCGGAAGGGCTGTGCCCGGTAGTCGACGGGGTCCGTCAGCCCGAATCCCGGCAGGTCCACGGCGTAGAGCGTGTACCCGCCTAGGTGTGGCATCACCCGGCGCCCAGAAGGCGGAGGGGATCAGACCGCCAATCACCATCATCAGCGGTGGCCCCTCTCCGGCGACCAACAGGTGCGCGCGGCCCCCGGTCACGGGCGTGTCGACAAATCGGGACTCTGCCTGGATCCCGACGCGCTCCAGCAACCGGCACTGCGCGACCTCGAACTCGTCGACGGCCGTCGCGTTCGATCGAGTTTCTCGAAAACCGGTCATATGGCCAACTTATGCCTCAACGAAGCGGCATCACATGGGATGAATCACTCGTTCCCCGTGGCGATTTGAATAGGCAATTGTCCGTACTGGCGCTTCCAAGCGGATGAGATCGCAGGTCCCCCGTCGGCAACGGCTAGGACCCGCAAGACTTTTCGCTATGGCGGCCAACCTTCCCCACAGCCAGTGATATTGGGTGCCACAGCACGTGGGGTCTAGCCCTTGACATCGAAAGGACTTTCGCGGTGTTTGCTACCAATCCGCCTCTGCCTTCAGGGTCTGCCCGTAGTCTGAGCGTTCTCGCAGCGAGGGCGCGGGATCATCTCGGGAACGCGGCCGGTGACCACGCGGTCGAACATTTCGCGCACCGTGTCGCCCCTGTGTTGAACAGGTCACCGTTTCGCCGAAGTCGCCCATCAAACAGCCCGCGCTCAACGTGGCCGTGTTCGACGCGCTCGTCGAGGAGCTCATCCAAGCCGGGTTGGCCGCCGTCGCATAGGCACCCACCGAGCTGTCCGACCAGGTGCGCGCGGCGCTGCGATGCGAGATCGACTTCATCGCCGACGACCCGCGCAAAGGACGCGTCGCGCTCAGCCTCGCGCTGGCAAGCGCGCCGCTGGCCGAACGCCGCAGCACCGCCACAGGCGACGAACTCGTCGACTACTGCACCCGGCTATTTCTGGCTTCTGGGTCCAGCTTTCGCAGACGTCGCATGCACTGTGCGCTTTCAGCACGCGCAGCGCGCACCGTGACCGCGGGCGCTTGTTCTGTCATGCGCACACCGTATGCCACAGTTGTCGTCACAGGTTGCCGAGGTCGTCGGGCACGTCGACGGCGTGCTCCCGAAGCGCCTCCAGCGGCACCACGTCGAGGGTGCGCTCGTGGGTGGAGGCCAGCACCACCGGGGCGGCGCGGCCGTCGTGGTATGCCTTCAGCCAGTTCGTGGCGGTGACGCACCACCGGTCGCCCGGCACCAAGCCGGGGAACCGGAAGTGGGGCATCGGCGTCGACAGATCGTTGCCGATGAAGCGCTGGTGCTCCAGGAAGTCGGCGGTCACGACGGCGCAGATGGTGTGCCGGCCGATGTCCTCGGGCCCGGTCGAGCAGCAGCCGTCACGGTAAAAGCCGGTGAGCGGGTCGGTGCCGCACGGTTCCAGCGGACCGCCCAAGACGTTTCGATCAGGCACCGGTCCAGTATCCCGCCACTACACCGGGCGGCGCTCCGGGGAACACCTTCCACACAGTGCAGATGCTCATCTATGCAGATCTGCGGATGCGCCAGGAGAACTACGACCGTGAGCTGCGGTTGCGGGCGAAACGAAACATGGGGCGCGAAGGCGCGCGGTGACGATGACGCGCTGGCCGCCGCCCCACGTCGCCGACGAACGGTAGCTCGGGCCACTGAATTGGTGCACAAAGGCGGGTTCCACGGGCCGTAAATTGGTTGCATGGAGCCGGTCGGGATTCGGTCGGACATCGACGGTCTGCACGCAATGGCCGTCAGATGTCGAGCGCAAGCCGAGGTTCTTGTCAGTCGAAGCGACGCGCCGCTGGCAGGGTTGCCATGCCAGGCCACATCGGCCGCGGTCGTCGCGGCACATGCAAAGGTTCAACGGGTCAGCGCAGTGCTAATCGCGAGGTTGGACTCCACGGCCACAAAGGCGGCGAGCGCGGCAACGAGCTATGAAATGTCCGAACGCATCTCGGCGACCTCGTTGCGGGGTGTGGTGTGAGGCTGTCAGAGATTCGGAACTGGGACACCGACCATTTGACTGCGGGCGCATCGCGATGGACAAGTGCCGCAGCGTCGTGGACTGACGCGTTCACGGTGGCGTCGCGGGAGGCCCGAAGCCCGGGCGGCACCGATTGGGAAGGCATCGCCGCCGAGGCGGCGCAGTCGCGCGCGGAGGCCGACCGCATCAGGGTTCTCGGACTCTCGGACGTGCTTAATGAGCTGGCCACGACGGCCCGCACCGGCGCAGCGGATGTCATCGCGGCCCGCCAGCGCGTCCTTGCCGTGGTGGCACGGGCGGACGAGGCCGGGTTCGACGTGCGAGACGACCTGTCCGTCGTCAGCCGTGCAAGTACAGGGCCGGCCGGCATGCAAGCCGCCCGACAGGCGCAGAGCCACGCGATCGCGGCCGACCTCGGCACAGCAGCGAGTGCGCTGACCGCGGTTGACCGGCAGATCGCCGCGCGGCTGTCAGGGCTGGCGGCGGCGCTGGACCAGGTGCAGTTCGCCGAATCGGTCATACCCACGGCGAATCCCGCGGCATGGTTCGATGCTGTTCCGGAGTCGGTCTGGACGATCAAATGCGTTGCCGCGACCGGTGGCGGCTGGGATTGCAATTTCCGCGTCGACAACGGCTGGTACACGGAACACTTCTACGTACCGCCCTAAAGGAGATGTCATGGGGTCGAAGAAGGTGCTGCGCGTCGGTCAGACCTTGCAGCTCGAGGAGCTGCCCGACGGGCAGTGGCGAGCGTTCTATCCGCTTGAGGACTGGTCGGTGACGGCGCCGACCAGAGTCGAGGCCTTTCGTCAGGCGGCCGCGGAATTGGAGCGCAGGCAGCAGGAGCCGGGCTACAGCGAAAGACAACGCGAATTGGCCAAGCAGTATCTGGATAATCCGCTGCCGGGTCTGGAGGTCGAGGAGATGGACGAAACCGCCTACGAGCAGCGGATGCGGGACCTGCCCAGGCTCGCAGAAGAAATCGCGCGGAACGTGCCGCCGGATATCCGGGCGGCGATCGACGAAGGCCGCGCTTAGATCATTTCCTTCTTGGTCAGCCAGCGCATGATCGGCCAGCCGACGAACACCGGCAACCAGCAGGTGAGCACCCGGTAGAGCAGTACCGACGGCACGGCGATCGCGGCGGGCACCCCGAACGCCGCGAGGCCACCGATCAGCGCCGCCTCGACGGCGCCGACGCCGCCGGGGGTGGGGGCGGCCGACGCGAGGGTGCCGCCGATCATGGTCACCACGGTGACGGTGACGAAGGAGGTGTCGCCGCCGAAGGCTTCAACACTGGCCCACAGCGCCAGGGCCGCCCCGAGAGTGGTTGCGGCGCAACCGAGCACGATCAACACCAGCCGCCTGGGCTCGCGGGCAAGGGTGGCCAGGTCGCCGAGCACTTCGTTGAGCCGCGGGCGCACCGCGGTCGCCAGCCACCGCCGCAGCCTGGGCACCAACATGAACAGGCCGGCCATCCCGAGAGCAGCACCGGCGACGATGTACAGGATGGTGGCGGATGGCACGAAGTGCGAAAGGTCAGCCGACGCGCCGGCGGCCGCGCTGAAGAAGATCAGCAACCCCACGTGGGTGACCACCTGCACCGACTGCTGCAGTGCTACCGCGGTGGTGGCGCGCAGCGCGCCGAGCCCGCCCTTCTGCAGGAACCTCGCGCTCAGTGCGAGTCCGCCGACACCGGCCGGGGTGGTGGTCGCGGCAAATGTGTTGGCCACCTGCATGATTGTCAGATCGCGGAGCCGCACCAGCCCGTCCGCGCAGGCCCACAGGGCCACTGCCGCGCCGATGTATTTCAGCGCCGACACCGTCAACCCGAGCAGTGCCCACCACCAGTTCGCCGTCCTGAGTTCGGAGAAGAACGTCGGCACCGAGCTGATGAACGGAAAGGCCACATAGACCAGCGCAAGCAGCAGCACCAGCTGGATGACCTGGCCGCGGGTGAAGCGGGTGATCGTCTCGGTCTGGATTTCATCCGCGCCGGTTTGGTGCTTCACCTCGTCGCGGGCCGCAGCCATCACCGCCTTGGCGTCGAGGACCGATTCCCGGATGCGCTTCGGCACAGCGATTCTCGTCAGCCGACGGCACGCGGTCAGGACGGCGTCCTTGCCGAAGACCTCGATCGCCACGCTGGCCGCGGACTTCGCGCCGTAGAGCTCGGTCGTGGTAACCAGAAGTTGCGCGATGTCGGATTGGAGTTGTGCGTCGGTGGCCCCGTACTCGGCGTGGTCGAAACCACCGAACAGCACGGTGTCGTCCTCGACGGTGATTTTCTTGCCGCGCAGGTCTCCGTGCGAGATCTGCTGATCGTGGAGCGCCCGCAGCGACTCCCACACTCGGGGCACCGGGGTGTCCTCGACGCATTCGGTGATCGGGGTGCCGCGGTCGGCCGTGTGCGCGTACAGGGTCCAACCCCGGTCGAGCGCGGCGACGGCCAGCGGCGCGGTGTTGCCGAGTCCCAGATCGCCGATGGCGATCCCCATCAGCGCGCGATGTTCGACGGTGCGACGCATGGAGGCGTGCAATGGCGCGGTTTCGCCGCGGCGCAGTCGCAGCTTGCGCCAGAGCTGGCGCAGCACCCCACCGCTTTGTTGGTTCGGGCCGTACAACTCGATCACCGCCGACGAGCCGGGTTCGACCGAGCCGGCGTCGAGAATCAACGCTCCGGGACCGGCCGGTCGAACCACCCGCAGCGAGGACACCGCGAATCCGCGTCGGGCCAGCGCCCGCACGGTGCCGTCGAGCGGCACCTCCAGCGCGGGTGTGCCGACCACCAGGATCACCAACGCGCCGACGAACCAGCCCACGGCCAGACCGAGAATTGACCGACTCGGAACCACCGCGCTGACCACCAGGTGGATGGGCACGAAGGCCAGCAGCAGTGCCCACCACCACCGCCGCCACCGAGCGGGTAGCCACGGACCCGACACCGTGAGCATGGCGGCGAGCATCGCGATCCAGCGCGGGTCGTCGAGGAACTCCGACAGGACGGTGTCGAGTTTGTCGGACAGGTCGAATTGCCATCGCGGCGCGGTGATCCCGCTTGGTTGAACGGACAGCGCGAGCACGGCGATGATCCCGGCGGCGGCGTATGCGCCGAGGAGCTTCCATTGGCGGCCGACGATCAGGCCGATCAGGATTGCGAACGGCAGCGCCAGAATCGCCAGCCCGTAGGCCAGATAGACCAGGTTGGACTGGGTGGGGGTCAGCACGCCGACGATGTCCGAGATGGACCTTTCCAGCTCGACCCACTCGTAGCGGGTGATCAGCGAGCTGGTGATGACCGCCGCCAGGAACACCGCCGCCAGGACCAGCCGCAGGATGTCGGTGGTGCGTCGGGTCAACGGCTGCAGCAAGCTGCCCGAAACGGTGATCTCCCGCCCGTCAACTCGCATGTCCCGCGGATCCTTCGGATCGGTTCTGGAGCCCTACGTGCCGCTGGCTCCCGGACAACCTCCCGGACAACATAGCTGGACACCAGCGAGCACAGCGGTAATCTCAGACCCGGACAGGCAGAGGGGGTACCTATGGACCTCGTGCTCGGTCTGTCGATGACTTCGACAGCCGTCCGCTGGGTGCTCGTCGATGGGACCACGGGCGAGGGTGCGCCCATGGACCGCGGAGCACTGGACACCGCCACGACCACGCTTGACGCGGACCGCCTGCTGGAATCGCTGCTGGACGACAACGAGAACCTGGCGGAAAGCACCATCCACGCGATCGGTGTCACCTGGGCCGATGACGCGGACGCTGAAGCGAGCACCGTGCTGGAAGCCCTGGAAGCCCGGGGCCTCGATAACGTGGTCGCCGTCTCGGAGATCGAGGCCACCGAAGCGCTGGCAACTGGTATCGCGGACATCGCCGGCTATGACGACGTCGCCGTGTGCATCTTCGAACCCGAGGGCGCCCTGGTTGCAACGGTCAACTCCGACGGCGTGTCGGTCGACCGCAACGACCGACCTCTCGACAGCGCGGAAGCCGTCGACCTGACCGCCACGACGGTCGCGTTGGATCTCAACGATCGTCCGCTGGACGCGATCTTCGTCGTCGGTTCGGTCGACCTCGATCCGATCGTGTCGACGCTCGACGCCGTCGCGGCCGCACCGGTCATCTCCGCCGCCGAAGCCGACATGGCCATGGCGCGCGGAGCGGCGGTGGCGTCGGCGCTGGCGGTCAACACCCTGGACGCCGAGACGGCACCGGTCAGGCGTTTCGCCATGTCGAGAACCGCCGCGCTGACGTCCGTCCTCGCCGCCGCGGTGGTGGTTTTCATCGTCTCGCTGTCGGTCGCGCTCGGTCTTCGGCTGACACCGGATGCCGCCCCCGAGCAGCCGCGGAACGCCAACGCCGCCGGAGGACCGGCCCCGGCGGCGAGTCCGCCGTCGGCCGCACAGGCCGCGCC
>NZ_JBOGDB010000204.1:0-16732 GCF_050701515.1 Mycobacterium sp.
TTGGCGGTCGCCGACACCAGCCGCGCACCCGCCACCCAGCCCATCCCGGTTTGCACCACCGGATGCTCGATGCCGACCAGCTCGGTCAGCGGTGTGCGCAACCTTGTCATACTTTGACTTCCTTGTCCCGCAGCGCTTTCGGGTCGATCTCGCGGATCAGTTGTTGCTCGTCACCGGTGGGCAGCCGGGTGGTGTCGGCCTCGTCGAGACCGTGCACCTCGAAGGAGGTGTTCTCCCGCACCTGATCGGGCTCGATGCCGGGGTGCAACGATAGCGCCCGCATGGTGTGGTCGGGTCCGTTGAAGTCGAAAACGCCCATGTTTGTCACTACGCGATTTACGTTGACGAATCTGTACGCCGGATTGTCGGGATCGACCTTGTCCCAGCCGACGCCGGAGACGATGTCGACGGCATCACAGAACACCCGCTTGGAGTGGTTGCCGACCCAGTAGCTGGTGGCGTGGTTGATGGAGTTTCCCGGCGCGCCGCGGACGCCGAACATCTGCCGGGTCGGGTGTTGCAGCGGCCCGAACGCCGACAGGTTCTGGTTGCCGTACCGGTCGATCTGGTTTGCGCCCATCACCACGTGGCGACGGCCCCAGGCCAGCGTCTGGAAGACGCGCCCGAACGGCATCCAGCCCTCGATCGCCCCGGCTGCGCCGATCCCGGGTGTGTCGGCCAGCAGCCGTGCCTCGCCGTCGGTGAGCAGGATGTCGGGGGAGAAGGTCAGCCGGGCCAGACGTGCGCCGATCGACGCCATGGTCGCCATCGGGCTGACCATGATCTCACCGGCGTCGCGGAACAGCTCGGCGCACGCGACGGCACAAACCTCTGCGCGGGATACGGAGATCACTTGGCCGCATCCCCCTTGAATTTCCGCACCGCGGCCTGGTAATCGGCCTCGCTGCCGGATAGATAGGTTTGCACGAACTGCTGCCACGTCTCGTCGGACGCCGCGGCTTCGGCGTAGTGGCGCTGGAACTTCTCGTCACGCTTGTAGTCGGGTTCGGCGGTGGAGAAGTGTGCGCCGTTGGGCGCCTCGACGACGGTGTCCACCATCATCCGGTTGATCAGCAGCGCCTGCGGCGGAACCGATTTCACCAGCTCTTCCGTCGGCACTACTCTTTCCACCGAGAGAAAGCGGTTCTGTGCAGCCATTAGGTACAGGTCATCGAAGTACGGGTCAATGCCCGTGTAGGCCGCATTACCCTGCTCGTCGCCGATGTTCATGTGCGCGAACGCTGCGTCGAGGTTCAAGGCGGGCATCGCGATGAGTTCCTCGTGGCCACCGTCGGTGGGGTATGGCGACGTCACGGTTTTGAGCTCGTCGCCCCAGAACGCGCGCACGTCGCTGCCCAGGCCGGCGCGGATGGGCAGGAACGGAAGTCGCTGCGCCGCAGCCTGCAAGCCGCACCGCAGCATGCCTTCGTCCATCTCGCGGGCCTCGATCGCGCCGCTGGTGCGCGCCTTGGAGAACCATGGGTCGTAGAACGGCGGCGAATCCAGTGACACGAAGCCGTAGTACACCCGCTTGACCTTGCCCGCCGAGCACAGCAACCCGATGTCCGGTCCGCCGTAGGTGACGACGGTCAGGTCCGTGACGTCGGTACGCAGGATGGCCCGCACGAACGCCATCGGCTTGCGCCGCGAACCCCAGCCGCCGACACCAATGGTCATGCCGCTTTCCAGTTGCCCGACCGCGGCGTCGAGTGTTGTGCGTTTGTCGCTCAAGGCTTCTTCACGAACTCGTCGCGGTGCTCGTCGGACACGCCGGCGAGATTGAGCTCGAAGGTAAAGCCTTGCTCCATGCGATAACTCGAGTTCACCCGCTGCACGTCGATGAGGTTCAGCGCCTCCTTGGCGGCGCGGATGACCCGGGTGTCCTTGGCGGCGATATCACGCGCCACCCGCAAGGCCGCCTCGTCGAGCTGCTCTCGCGGCACCACTTCGTGCACCGAACCGAAGTGGTGCAGGGTTGCGGCATCCGCGGTGGCGGCGGTGAAGAACAGGCGGCGCATCATGTGCTGCGGCACCAACCGGGACAGATGGGTAGCCGCACCGAGCGCGCCGCGTTCCACCTCGGGCAGGCCGAAGGTGGCGTCGTCGGATGCGACGATCACGTCGGAGTTCCCGACCAGCCCGATGCCGCCGCCGACGCAGAAGCCGTTGACCGCGGCGACCACCGGCACGGCACACTCGTAGACGGCGCGGAACGCGGCGAAGCAGCCGCGGTTGGCGTCGATCAGCGCGGTGAAGCCCTCGGTTCGTTGCATCTCCTTGATGTCGACGCCGGCGTTGAACCCGCGGCCCTCGGCCCGGAGGATCACCACGTGGGTCTCGGGATTCTGGCCGGCGGCGGTGATGGCGTCGGCGAGCTCGAACCATCCGGCTGACGGGATGGCGTTGACCGGTGGGTAGTCGACGGTGACCGCGACAATGCCCGGTTCGACCGTGGTGGACGTGATCGTCATCTGGCACTTCCTCGGGGGTCCGCTGCCTAAGCAAGCACTTGCTTGGTACGCTAGCACAGTGACCGACGCGGCCGACATAAACCTGGCACTGCGGGACAAGGTCGTCCTGGTGACGGGCGGAGTGCGCGGTGTCGGCGCCGGAATCAGCGCCGTCTTCGCCGGCCAGGGCGCCACCGTGGTGACCTGCGCCCGGCGGCCCGTCGAGGGGCTTCCCTACCAGTTCCACTCCTGCGACGTCCGCGACGACGACTCGGTGAGGGCGCTCATCGACGCGATCGTCGCCGAGCACGGCCGCCTCGATGTGGTTGTCAACAACGCGGGCGGATCGCCCTACGTACCCGCCGCCGAGGCCCCGGCCAAGTTCAGTACCAAGATCATCGAGCTCAACCTGCTTGGGCCGCTGTCGGTTTCGACGCATGCCAACGCAGTGATGCAGGCCCAGGAGCACGGCGGGTCAATCGTCAACGTCGCGAGCGTGAGCGGCAGGCGTCCGACGCCGGGAACCGTCGCCTACGGTGCCGCCAAGGCAGGCGTGGAGAGCATCACCAGCACGCTGGCGGTCGAGTGGGCGCCCAAGGTCCGGGTGAACTCGGTGGTCGTCGGCATGGTGGAGACCGAGCAGTCCGAGCTTTTCTACGGTGACGCGGATTCCATAGCGGCCATTTCGAAGAACGTGCCGCTCGGCAGGCTCGCCACGCCGGCCGACGTGGGTTGGGCCGTCGCGTTCCTGGCGTCGGATGCGGCGTCCTATATCAGCGGTGCGTCGCTCGAAGTGCACGGCGGTGGCGAGCCGCCGCACTACCTGGCCACTACAACTGCTGACCTCAAATAACCAAGGAGACAACGGATATGGGACTGCTCGACGGCCGCGTGGTCATCGTGACGGGTGCGGGTGGCGGCATCGGGCGCGCGCATGCGCTGGCGTTCGCCGCCGAAGGTGCACGTGTGGTGGTCAATGACATCGGCGTCGGCCTGGACGGTTCACCGGCCGGCGGTGGCAGTGCCGCACAGGGTGTCGTCGACGAGATCACCGCTGCCGGCGGCGAAGCGATCACCAGTGGCGCCAACGTCGCCGACTGGGCGCAGGCCGAAGGCCTGATCCAGACCGCCGTCGACACCTTCGGTGGGCTGGACGCCCTGGTCAACAACGCGGGCATCGTCCGGGACCGGATGTTCGCCAATACCAGCGAAGAGGAATTCGACGCCGTCATCGCCGTCCACCTGAAGGGGCATTTCGGCACCATGCGGCACGCGGCGGCCTACTGGCGCGCGCAGTCCAAGGCGGGTAACACCCCCGATGCCCGCATCATCAACACCAGTTCCGGCGCGGGTCTGCAGGGCAGCGTCGGGCAGGGAAACTACAGCGCCGCGAAGGCCGGCATCGCCGCCATGACGCTGGTCGCCGCCGCGGAGATGGGCCGCTACGGCGTCACCGTCAACGCGATCGCTCCGTCCGCACGCACCCGCATGACCGAAACTGTCTTCGCCGAGATGATGGCGACCCAGGACAACGACTTCGACGCCATGGCACCGGAGAACATCTCCCCCCTGGTGGTGTGGCTGGGCAGTGCCGAATCACGCGACGTCACCGGCAGGATGTTCGAGGTCGAGGGCGGCATCATCCGTGTCGCCGAGGGCTGGGCGCACGGACCTCAGGTGGACAAGGGCGCGCGGTGGGATCCGGCGAAGCTTGGGCCGGTGGTGACCGATCTTCTTGCCAAGGCTCGACCGCCGGTGCCGGTCTATGGCGCCTAACTGACCGAAAGGACTTCTGAGCGTCCGGCCGGGGGCCATGATGGACGCGTGAGACGGTTTCGATTGTCGGCTCTTGTCGGCGCAATGTTGTTGGTACTGGCCGGGTGTGGTGGTCAGCGGGGTGGCGACGGCGCGGAATCGGCCCGGGAGCCGACGTCCTGCACGGTGGCCGCTGACGCCCGCTTGAGTATCGCGACCGGGAACACCACCGGGGTCTACTACACGCTCGGCGGCGCCTACGCCGAGGCGATCAGCAAGGCCACCGGCGGGAAGTTGAAGGCCACCGCGGCCGAGACCTCGGCATCGCTGCAGAACATCCAGCAGTTGGTGGCGGGCACCCACCAGATCGCGTTCTCGCTCGCCGACACCGCGGCCGATGCCGTCGACGGCACGGCGTCCTTCTCCGAGAAGCAGCCAATCGCGGCGCTCACCCGGCTGTATCCCAACTACACACAGGTGATCGCCCGCACCGACGCCGGCATCAACTCGATTGCCGACATGCGCGGTAAGCGGGTGTCCACCGGATCGCCGAACTCCGGCACCGAGGTGATCGCCAATCGGATGCTCGAAGCGTCCGGGCTCAACCCGAGCGCGGACATCCAGGCACAGCGCACCGAACTGGGCAAGACCGTCGAAGGCATGAAGGACGGGTCGATCGACGCCATGTTCTGGTCCGGCGGTCTGCCAACCGGCGGCATCACCGACCTCTTCACCAGCCAGCGCGGCAATGTCAAATTGCTCGACGTCACCAGCACCCTGGACAAGCTGAAGGAGATCAACCCGATCTATGAGCGGGGCGTCATCCCGGCCAGCATCTACCAGGCGCCGGCGGACGTGCCGACCGTCGTGGTCCCCAATGTGCTTCTGGTCAACGAAGATTTCGACGGAAACACGGCCTGCGTGCTCACCAAGGCGCTGTTCGAGAACAAGGCCGGCCTGGTCAAGGCCAACAAGGCAGCCGACGGCATCACACTGGATACCGCGCGTCAGACCAGCCCGGTGCCGCTGCACCCAGGAGCCCAGAAAGCGCTCGACGATCTCGGCGCGCCGAGCTGACCGAGCGCGACAGCGATACGGGCCGGCCCGTGCCGATCGGAGACACCTCGGCCCAGTCATCACCGGCAGTCTCCTATGAGGAGGAGAAGCCGGCCCGCGAGCTGACCGGGTGGGTAGCGCATGCGGTAACGGCCGCGTGCGTCCTGATCGGGCTGTTCGCGGTGTACCAGGTGTTCTTCCCGCTCGCCCAGGGCAACCAGGTCTCGCTGATCTTGTTCCTGGCGGCGGTTCTGCCGCTGACCCTATTGTCGTATCGCTCCGGTCTGCGCCTTCGTCGTCGGGAGACGACCGATGCGACACAGAAAAACCCGACACCGGTCGACTGGCTGGTTGCCGCCATCGCATTGGCAGCATGCCTGTATCCGGTTCTTCCATTCGAAATCGCCCGCGCCGGCGGAGGTTTCGACGAATTCCTGAGCCGACAGGGCACGCCCGCGACGGTTGATGTCATCGTCGGGACGATGGTGCTGCTGCTGGTGCTGGAAGCCTGCCGTCGCACCACCGGCGCCGCATTGCCCATTGTGTGTCTGCTCGCGCTGGGCTACGCCTACTACGGCGGTTACTTGCCGCAGAGCGCGGCGATCGCTCATGCCGGCGTGGACTGGGACCAGATCATCAGCGCATCGTTCATCCAATCGACCGGCCTCTACGGCGTGCCGTTGGATGTGGCCGCCACCTACATCGTGCTGTTCACCATCTATGGAGCGGTGCTCGACGCGTCGGGCGCCAGCAAGTTCTTCATCGACCTGTCCTTCGCCGCATTCCGGCGGTCGCGGGCCGCGCCCGGTCGCACCGTCACACTGGCCGGATTCCTGCTCGGCACCGTTTCGGGTTCGGGGACCGCGACGACGGTCAGTCTGGGTTCGGTGACCTGGCCCGTCCTGCGCCGGGCCGGCTATCCGAAAGAGAACGCCGGCGGCATGCTGGCGGCCGCGGGCATCGGTGCGATCCTGTCGCCGCCGACGCTGGGCGCCGCGGCGTTCATCATCGCGGAGTACCTCGGCGTGCCATACCTGACCGTGCTGGTCTGGGCGGTCGTGCCGACGATCCTGTACTACCTGGGCATCCTGCTCGCCGTCGAGATCGACGCCCGCCGGTACGGCGCGCGTGAGGTCGACGTCGGCGCGCAGTCGGGCTGGCGGCTGCTGGGCAGATTCGGCTACCACCTGATCTCGCTGGTGCTGATCGTGGTGTTCCTCGCCATGGATGTGTCGGCGGTCAGGGCGGTCGTCTACGCAACCTTCGTGCAGATCCTGCTGTCGTTCCTGGACCGCGAGCACCGGATGACCCCGGCCAGGCTCTACAAGGCGCTGGGCGCCGGCGTGCGACGGGTGCTTGCCGTCGCCGCGGTGTGCGCCGCCGCCGGTGTCATCGCCGCGATGATCACCAGAACCGGGCTGGGCCTACAGCTGCACTCCATCCTGGTGAACACCGCGCGTGGGATCACCGAAAACCCCGCCGCCGTACTCATTTTCACTGCGGTGTTCGCCGCACTGGCGGTGGCCGTGCTCGGGCTTGCGGTGCCGGTCACTGCCTCGTTTGTGATCAGCTGGGTGATCGTGGGCCCGGCGCTACAGGAACTCGGCGTCGCTGCTCCGGCGGCGGCGATGTTCGTCTTCTACTTCGCGGTGCTGTCCGAGGTGACGCCGCCAACCGCGCTGGCTGCGGTAGCCGCGTCAGCGATCACCGGTGGGCGAGTGATCGCCACCATGTGGCAGACCTGGAAGTACACATTGCCGGCTTTCCTGGTGCCGTTCGCTTTCGTGCTGACCGACAACGGCGCCGCCCTGCTCGGCCTGAAGTCGTTCGGCGAGATGGCCTGGACGACGGCGGTGGCCGGGCTTGCGGTGGCCGCGCTGGCGGTGGTGACGGGCGGGTGGCTGGTCCGCCGGGCCGGCTGGCCCGAGCGGGTACTGTGCGCTCCGGCGGCCGCATTGCTCCTATACCTGAACCCGGTATCGATCGCCGTCGGCGCGGGCGTGCTCGCGGTCACGGTGGTCGTGCATCTGGTGCTGCGCCGCGGCGTGGCGGAGCCTACTTCTTGAGACGCCGGCTGCCGCCGTGCCAATCCTCCTGCTTGCCAACGGATTCGGTGTCGACCCCAAAGCTCGCCAGCTGAGGCCGTTCGCGCAGACTGCGCTTGATCTCGGCGAAGCCCCCGAAACCGGTGAGGGCGATGACGTGATCCCAGAGCTCACCGGCATCCTCGGGACTGGGTAGCCGGCTGATCACCGGGCCGAAAAACGCTGTGCCGCCCGGCGGTTGGAAATGCAGGATCGGCGTGCCGACGTCACGGCCCGTCAACGCGAGCGCCTCGTCGGATTCGGCACGGATCACGTCATCGAAGGACTCGTCGTCGAGCGCGTCCGCCAGCTCCTGGGGTAGCCCGGCCGAGTGTAGGAGCGACTCGACGATGCGCCGTGCTCCCTGGTCGACCGCCGACAGGCGTTCGTCGGGAGGTCGGTCGAATATGCGGCCACCCATCGCCTCATAGAGCGGACCGATCGCGTCTCGCCCATGCTCCGCACGGGTCCGCGCAGCGACTCTTAGCAGGCGTAAGCCGGCGGTATGTCCTTCCTCGTAGTAGTCGGGGAACTGCGACGCGTAGTCCACGTCAGCATTGATCATCCGCAGTGAGATGAACCGCCAGTCCACGGTGTAGTCGCGCTGTGCAGCCACCATGCGCACCCATTTGCTGGTCAACCAGGCGAACGGACAGACCGGGTCGAAGTAGAAGTGCAGGTCGTACTTGTCGGTCACGGCTCGCAAACCACGAGCGGGATCACCCGACCGGTCCAGGACTGGTAGTCCTCATAGGTCGGATACATCGCGACCAGCTTCGGCCAATACCGGGCGCGCTCGTCGTCGGTGGCGTCGCGGGCATTCAGGTTCAGCACCTCGTCCTGGATCTGGACCTGCACCTTGGGGTTGGACTTGACGTTCAGGTACCACATCGGGTTCCTGTCGCTGCCGCCGCGGGACGCCGCCAGGACCACCCGGTCCCCGTCGCGATGGAAATACAGCGGGCTGACGCGGGGCTGCCCGGTCTTGCGGCCGGTGGCGGTGAGCAGCGCGACGGGGATGTTCTGGAACGTGCCGCCGAGGCCCTTGCCGTTGTTGCGGCGGTACATCCAGGTGTTCAGGCGCGACGTCCACTTGAGGAAGAAGTCGGAGTATCGCGAGTTCAAGAATGGGGGCGGTGATTTCGGCATGGCGGTCATCCTATGCTCAGCCGTTTGATCCGCTAGATGCGCTCGATGATCGTGCCGGTGGACAACGCCCCGCCGGCGCACATGGTGATCAGCGCGGTGCTCTGATCGGTGCGCTCCAGCTCGTGCAGTGCGGTGGTGATCAGTCGGCTGCCGGTGCAACCAACCGGGTGACCCAGCGCGATCGCTCCGCCGTTGACGTTCACCTTGTCCATGTCGGGGTTGTGCACCCGAGCCCACGACAGCACGACCGACGCGAACGCCTCGTTGATCTCGGTGATGTCGATGTCGCCCATCTTCATCCCGGCCTTATCCAGCACCTTGGCGGTGGACTGCACCGGACCGTCGAGGTGGTAGTACGGTTCGGCGCCCACCAGCGCCTGGCTGACGATCCGGGCCCGCGGCTTCAGCCCGAGCGCCCGCGCTTTGTCCTCGTCCATCCAGAGCACCGCGGCGGCGCCGTCGGAGATCTGCGATGAAGTGCCCGCGGTGTGGATGCCGTCCTCCAGGACCGGCTTGAGCTGGGTCAGGCCTTCGAGCGTGGTGTCGCGCAACCCCTGGTCGCGGGTAACCGGCGCGCGCTCGGCCGTCGGCCGCTTGTTGTCGTCGAGCACCGGTGCCACGATCGGGCTGACCTCGCGGTCGAACCGGCCCTCGGCCCACGCCACCTTGGCCTTCTCCTGGGAGGCCAACCCCCACTCGTCGATGTCCTCGCGCGTGATGCCACGGCGCTTGGCGATCCGCTCGGCGGCGGTGAACTGGTCCGGCAGGTCGATGTCCCACGACTCCGCGCGCCAGTTGCGGTCCGGTCCCGCGTTGGCGCCCAGCCCAACGCGGCTCATCGCCTCGATGCCGCACGCGATGCCGATGTCGATGGCGCCGGCCGCGATCAACCCCGCGACCAGGTGGTTGGCCTGCTGGCCGCTGCCGCACTGGCAGTCGACGGTGGTGGCGCCGACGTGCTCGGGCAGCCCCACCGTCAGCCACGAGGTCCTGGTGACGTTGTTGGACTGCTCGGCGTACTGGGTGACGCAGCCGCCGATGAGTTGCTCGACGTCACCGGCATCGATGCCCGCCTTCTCCACCACAGCCTTCTGCACCGCGCCGAGCAGCTCGGTCGCATGCAGGCCCGACAGCCATCCATTCCGCTTGCCGATGGGGCTGCGGGTGGCTTCAACGATTACAGGGTTACCCATCCCGCCAGGCTAGAACACGTTTCATTACTCTGACAAGCGCCGATGTGACCGGCCCTTTGATCTGCGGTGAAGGCATGTTTCAATGGGAGAAACCGGCACTAGACCGAGTTGTCTGAAAGTTCTACGAGGAGTCTCAAGCATGGCCCAACCGAACCTGCCCGACGGTTTCGATCCCACGGACCCGGATGTCTGCGTGAAGGGCCTGCCAGTCGAGGAGTTCGCGGAACTGCGCAAGACCGCTCCGATCTGGTGGTGCGAGCAGCCTAACGACAAGTCCGGTGGCTTCCGCGACGGCGGTTACTGGGTGGTCACCAAGCTCGACGACGTCAAAGAGGTGTCACGGCGCAGCGACGTGTTCTCCAGCCACGAAAACTGCGTGATCCCGCGGTTCAACGACGACATCGCGCGGGAGGACATCGACGTCCAGAAGTTCGTGATGCTCAATATGGACGCGCCGCACCACACCCGGCTGCGCAAAATCATCTCCCGTGGGTTCACCCCACGCGCAGTCAACCGGCTGGAGGAGGAGCTCAACGCGCGGGCGCAGAACATCGCCAAGACGGCGCTGGCCGAGGGCTCCGGTGACTTCGTCGAGCAGGTGTCGGCCGAGCTGCCGCTGCAGGCCATCGCCGGGCTGCTCGGGGTGCCGCAGGAGGACCGCGGCGAGTTGTTCCGCTGGTCCAACGAGATGACCGGCAACGACGACCCGGAGTACGCGCACATCGACCCCAAGGGGTCATCGTTCGAACTCATCCAGTACGCGATGAAGATGGCCGACGAGAAGGCGAAGAACCCCGGCGACGATATCGTCACCCAGCTGATCGAGGCCGACATCGAGGGCGAGAAGCTCTCCGACGACGAGTTCGGCTTCTTCGTGGTGATGCTGGCGGTGGCCGGCAACGAGACCACCCGCAACTCCATCACCCACGGCATGAAGGCGTTCATGGATTTCCCCGACCAGTGGGAGCTGTACAAGAAGGAGCGCCCGGAGACCGCGGCCGACGAGATCGTCCGCTGGGCCACCCCGGTGACCTGCTTCCAGCGCACCGCGATCGAGGACACCGAGCTGTCAGGTGTGCAGATCAAGAAGGGCCAGCGGCTGGTGCTGTTCTACCGCTCGGCCAACTTCGACGAGGAGGTCTTCGACGACCCGAACACCTTCAACATCCTGCGCGACCCCAACCCGCACGTGGGCTTCGGCGGCACCGGGGCGCACTTCTGCATCGGCGCCAACCTGGCCAGGATGACCATCAACCTGATCTTCAACGCGGTCGCCGACCACATGCCGGACCTGAAACCGATCTCCGAGCCGGAACGGCTACGGTCGGGGTGGCTCAACGGCATCAAGCACTGGCAGGTGGACTACGCCGGCGCCGGCGAGCCGGCAATACCTGCCCAGTGCCCGGTCGCTCACTGAGTTTGTTACGAATCAAGGAGGATTCGGGTGGATTTCACACCGGACCCGGAGCAACAGGCTGTCGCCGACGTGGTGACGTCGGTACTGGACCGACACAACAGCTGGGAAGCGTTCGTCGCCGGGGGTGTGACGGCGCTTGGAGTGCCCGAGCGCCTCGGCGGTGACGGCGTTGGCCTGTCCGAGCTCGCGACCGCGCTCACCGAGATCGGCAGGCACGGCACGGTCAGCCCCGCGCTGGCCAGTCTCGGCGGCACCGCGCTGCTGCTGGACCTGGCATCCGACGCCCAACAGGACCGCTTCCTCGCTGGTGTCGCGAAGGGTTCGGTTATCACGGCCGCGCTGAACGAACCCGGTGCACCGCTGCCCGACCGTCCGACGACGACGTTCGCCAACGGCCGACTCAACGGCACCAAGGTCGCCGTTGGATATGCGGAGCAAGCAGAGTGGATCATCGTGACTGCCGACAGCGCCGTCGTGGTGGTCTCCCCGAAGGCCGACGGCGTGCAGGTGACCACGACACCGACGTCCAACGGAGCAGACGAATACTCGGTGACGTTCGCCGACGTCGCGGTGCCTGATGAGGATGTGCTCGCGGGCGCCCAGCCGCACCGGGTGAACCAACTGGCGCTGGCGGCCATCGGTGCGTTCGCCGCCGGTCTGGTCGCCGGAGCGCTGCGGCTGACCGCGGACTACGTGGCCAATCGGCACCAATTCGGCAAGCCGCTGTCGACGTTCCAGACGGTCGCCGCGCAGCTTGCGGAGGTCTACATCGCTTCCCGCACACTGACATTGGCGGCGACATCGGTGGTGTGGCGGCTATCCGAGGGCCGCGACGCCGACGACGACCTCGACGTCCTCGGCTACTGGCTGGCCTCGCAGGCACCTCCGGTGATGCAGATCTGCCACCACCTGCACGGCGGCATGGGCATGGACATCAGCTACCCGATGGACCGCTACTACTCCACGATCAAGGACTTGACCCGGCTGGTGGGCGGTCCGTCGCATCGTCTCGACCTGGTGGGAGCGCAATGTTCATCGACCTGACCCCCGAACAACGGCAGCTGCAAGCCGAAATCCGGCAATACTTCTCGAACCTCATCTCGCCCGAAGAGGCCAGGGAGATGGAGGCCGACCGGCACGGCAAGGCCTACCGCGCGGTGATAAATCGGATGGGTTCCGACGGGAAGCTCGGCGTGGGCTGGCCCAAGGAGTTCGGCGGACTCGGCTACGGGCCGATCGAACAGCAGATCTTCGTCAACGAAGCCCATCGCGCCGACGTTCCGCTACCGGCGGTGACGCTGCAGACAGTCGGCCCGACCCTGCAGGTGTTCGGCAGCGAGGCGCAGAAGAAGAAGTTCCTGCCCGCGATCCTCGCCGGCGAGGTGCATTTCGCGATCGGCTACACCGAGCCGGAGGCGGGCACCGACCTGGCGTCGCTGCGCACCTCCGCCGTCAAACATGGCGACGAATACATCGTCAATGGGCAGAAGGTGTTCACCACCGGTGGTCACGACGCCGACTACATCTGGCTGGCGTGCCGTACCGACCCGGAAGCGGTGAAGCACAAGGGCATTTCGATCCTCATTGTCGACACCAAGGATCCCGGTTATTCATGGACGCCGATGATCCTGTCCGACGGAGCTCACCACACCAACGCGACCTACTACAACGACGTCCGGGTTCCCGCCGACATGCTAGTCGGCGAGGAGAACGGCGGCTGGCGGCTGATCACGACTCAACTGAACAACGAGCGTGTGATGCTCGGCCCGGCCGGCCGGTTCGCCGCCATCTACGACCGTGTGCACGCCTGGGCATCCAAACCCGGTCGCGACGGAATCACGCCGATCGATCACGATGACGTGAAGCGCTCACTCGGTGAGATCCATGCGATGTGGCGGATCAACGAACTGCTCAATTGGCAAGTCGCCGCGGCCGGGGAGACGATCGACGTCGCCGATGCGGCGGCGACCAAAGTGTTTGGCACCGAGCGCGTTCAATACGTCGGGCGACTGGCCGAGGAGATCGTCGGAAAGTACGGAAATCCGGCGGAACCCGCTACCGCCGAGCTGCTCAACTGGCTCGACTCCCAGACCAAACGCAACCTGGTGATCACGTTCGGTGGCGGAGTGAACGAGGTGATGCGCGAGATGATCGCTGCATCGGGGTTGCAGGTGCCCAGGGTGCCGCGGTGATGAGCGCCCGCGCGAAGAACAGATAATTATGACACCAGAGGACATTCAGAAGTCCGTCGAACAGATCAAGGCGGCGGGGCGCAGCAAGCCACGGGTCGGCCGCGACCCGGTAAACCAGCCGATGATCCGCCACTGGGTCGACGCTCTCGGGGACGACAATCCGATCTACATCGACGAGACGGCGGCCAAGGCGGCCGGCCACCCTGGCATCGTCGCTCCGCCGGCGATGATCCAGGTGTGGACGATGATGGGCTTGGGTGGCGTCCGCCCCGACGATGACCCGATCGGCCCGATCATCGAGTTGTTCGACAGCGCAGGCTATATCGGTGTAGTCGCAACCAACTGCGATCAGACCTATCACCGGTATCTGCGGCCCGGTGAGGACGTCAGCGTTGTTGCCCAACTGACCGACGTGGTCGGTCCGAAGCAGACCGCTCTAGGCGAGGGCTACTTCATCAGCCAGCGGATCACCTGGCAGGTCGGTGACGAAGATGTCGCCGAAATGGACTGGCGCATCTTGAAGTTCAGGCCCACCGATGCGAACCAGCCGACGGCGGCACCCGTCCCCGATGATCTCGATGCGGACGCGATGATGCGTCCGGCGTCGTCGCGGGACACCAAGTTCTTTTGGGACGGCGTCAACGCGCACGAGTTACGCATCCAGAAGCGCGACGATGGCAGCCTGCAGCATCCGCCGGTGCCCGCGCTCTGGCAGGACAAAGAAGAGCCCATCGACTACGTCGTTGCGTCGGGCAGGGGCACGGTGTTCAGCTTCGTCGTGCACCACGCACCTAAGGTGCCTGGTCGCACGCTGCCCTTTGTCATCGCCCTCGTCGAACTCGAAGAAGGGGTTCGGATGCTCGGTGAGCTCCGCAATGTCGACCCCGCGACCGTGGAGATCGGAATGCCCGTCCGCGCTATGTATATCGACTTCCCCGACGGCGACAGCGGTCCGGCATGGACCCTGTATGCGTGGGAGCCGGACGCATGAGCGCGCCGACGGTCGAGGTCGGGACGAAGCTGCCGGAGCTGTCGCTGTACGGCGACCCGACATTTATCGTCTCGACGGCGATCGCCACCCGCGACTACCAGGATGTCCACCACGACCGCGACAAGGCGCAAGCCAAGGGGTCCAAGGACATCTTCGTCAACATCCTCACCGACACCGGTCTGGTGCAGCGCTTTATCACCGACTGGGCTGGTCCGAGCGCGATCATCAAGTCGATCGGGCTGCGTCTCGGTGTGCCGTGGTATGCGTACGACACGGTGACGTTCAAGGGCGAGGTGACCGCGGTTGACGACGGGTTCGTCACCGTGAAAGTCGTTGGCAGCAACAGCCTTGGTGACCACGTCATCGCCACGTCGACGCTTGTGATCGGGGGTGCCTGATGGCGGGTGAGCTGTCCGGTAAGGCGGCGATCGTCGGGATCGGCGCCACCGACTTCTCCAAGAACTCGGGCCGAAGCGAGCTGCGGCTCGCTTCCGAGGCAGTGCTGGATGCGCTCGACGACGCGGGCCTGACGCCGGCCGACGTCGACGGCATGGTCACGTTCACGATGGATTCCAACACCGAGGTTGCCATCGCGCGGGCCACGGGCATCGGGGAGCTGAAGTTCTTCTCCAAGATTCACCACGGCGGCGGCGCGGCCTGCGCGACTATCCAGCAGGCGGCGATCGCGGTGGCCACCGGCGTCGCGGATTGCGTTGTGGCATACCGGGCCTTCAACGAGCGCTCGGGCATGCGGTTCGGCCAGGTTCAGACCCGGCTGGTGGAGAATGCCGACTCGACGGGTGTGGACAACTCGTTTTCGTTTCCACACGGCCTGTCCACCCCTGCCGCGCAGGTAGCAATGATCGCTCAGCGGTACATGCATCTATCCGGGGCGACGAGCAAGGATTTTGGCGCGATCTCGGTGGCCGACCGCAAGCACGCCGCCAAAAACCCCAAGGCCTACTTTTACCAGAAGCCGATCACCATTGAGGATCATCAGAATTCGCGATGGATCGCCGAGCCGCTGCGGCTATTGGACTGCTGTCAGGAGACGGACGGCGGCGTCGCGCTGGTTGTCACCTCGGCCAAGCGCGCTAAGGATCTCAAGCACCGGCCTGCCATCATCGAGGCGGCCTCGCAGGGGTCCGGCCCCGACCAGTATTCGATGGTCAGCTACTACCGGCCCGAGCTGGGCCTACCGGAGATGGGTCTGGTCGGCAAGCAGCTGTGGGAGCAGTCGGGCCTTAAGCCCACCGACATCCAGACCGCGATTCTCTACGACCACTTCACTCCCTTCACCCTGATTCAGTTGGAGGAGCTGGGATTCTGCGGTCAGGGCGAAGCGAAGGATTTCATCGCCGACGGTGCGATCGAAGTCGGCGGGCGGCTGCCGCTCAACACCCACGGCGGCCAGCTCGGCGAGGCCTACATCCACGGGATGAACGGCATCGCCGAAGGCGTGCGGCAGCTGCGCGGCTCGTCGGTCAATCAGGTGCCCGACGTCGAGCACGTGCTCGTCACGGCAGGAACGGGCGTGCCCACCTCGGGGCTGATCCTGGGTTAGGCGCCTCGCCCAGCGTGAACCTGCTGCGAAAAAACGGCCAAGAAATCGCGGTGTGTGCACGTTCGGCGCGAGGGGGCTACTGACTGCTGCTGCAGATTCCGGCTGTTGCGCTAAGCCGGCACTAGCTCCACGCCGGCCAGTGCCACCGCATCGTCGCGTTCGGGTGCGGTGACCACTCCCAGAAAGCCGTCGCCGTCTTTCCAGATGCTGGCCTTCAACGTCTCGCCGGGAAACACCACGCCGGCGAAACGAGCGCCGTACCTGCCGACCCGTGAGGCGTCGCCGTCGAGCAGGTTGTCCACCATCGCCTTGCAGGTCATGCCGTAGGTGCACAGCCCATGCAGGATTGGCCTGGGAAAGCCTGCGGCGGCGGCGAATTCGGGATCCGAGTGCAACGGATTCCGGTCCCCGCACATCCGGTACAGCAGCGCCTGCTGTGGCGAGACCGGAATCGGCAGCTCGAAGTCCGGCGCGCGCGCAGGAGGTTCCGACGACGTCGACGGACCGCGCTCGCCGCCGAACCCGCCCTCGCCGCGGGCGAAAATCGACCGCTTCTGCGTCCACAGCGGTGCGCCGTCCGGTGCGGAGACCGTGGTCTCCGACCAGATCACCGCGGCCTTGCCCTTGTCCCAGACGTCGGTGAACCTGGTGACCGCGCGACCGGTGCCCGACGGTGGAATCGCCGCGGGAGCAGACACCGCCTCGCTGGCGTGCAGCACCTTGGCGAGCTCGATGTCGATGCCGGGGAACTTCACCGTCGGCGGCTCGGTCATGTGAAAGCTCTGCGCCACGTTGCCGAACGTCGGCAGCACCTGCGGGGTGTCGTCGACGAGATAGCGCAACTCACGCTGGTCCATCGGGTCGGTGCCTGCGCCCAGCCC
>NZ_JBOGDB010000205.1:0-25216 GCF_050701515.1 Mycobacterium sp.
TTGTCCTTCGGGTCATAGATAACCGGTACGCCGTCGCTGGTGCTCACCCCGATTTGCAGCCCGCTGGGATTGGTGATGGCCCGCTGCATCTTCTGGTACACGAGTTGCGCAAGCTGGGCCTGCGTCATGCCGGGGAACTCATGCATGTGTCCGGTTTTGGGGTCAGAAGCATGCCCGTAGGCGATCTTTTGTGCGGCGCGCATCAACGGGTCCTGGCTCCAGCCCTCTGGCGGTGCGATTGGCGGAGGATTAGGCGGCTTCTCCGGGAACGGCATCCCATGGAATCCGGCCGCCTGGATCGTGGGCTCCGATGCAACAGGGACGCCGGTGTCGAAGCTCAGCGCCTGCAATCCGGCTGCGGCGCTGGTGATCTCGCCAGCTATCTGCTCGTCCGCCTTGACCAAGGCGAGTACCTGGCTGCGCAGGGCGGCCCCGAAACTGCGCGCCTGGGCCTCGCGATCGGCAATCTCCATCGGCGTACCGATGCAAGACTGGTCAGCGAAAAGTCCTCGCCGACTGTGAACCCCGCCGCCTCAGCGGCATGCACGGTCCGAAGCAACGCCGTCTTCGTCGCGTGCAGATTGCCGCGGCTCGACGCGCGGTCACCGCGGCAACGCGTAGATCGTCGGCGACTCCTGCCACCTTTATCCGATCAGTGCCGACCCGCAGTGCTGCCGCTTCGGCGGCCTCGCCCATCCATTCCATGCCCGCAGGCCGTCGCACGTCTCGCGTTAGACGGTCAAAGCTGTCACTCCATCGCTGCGCGCTATCGGACCAGTACTGCGCGGCGTCGGTGAGATAGTCGCCGGTGAACGCGCGCACATCCGACAGGGTCGGCAATGCGGTTGCCGGCACCGATCACACCTCGACGGTCGCCGCGGTCGACACTGCCCGGTGGACTGCAGCCGGGCGGCGATGCGCTGTGCCGCCGCATCGATATTGATGTGCATCGCCCGCACCGCCGCCGACGTCGCCGGTAGCCCCCCACTAACGAGGGGTACCTCACCACTCCCGACGACTGCCGCCGCATGCTGATCACAGCCTGCCGCCAGCATGGCCAAACCGGCGCCCTCGACGCTGATGATGCCCATGATTCAACCGTGAGGTCTCTGCGCACGCCGCCGTGCACAACTTTTTGCCTGGGACCACCACCGACGAGCGTGCGCAAAATGACGTGCTATGTCGGCGTGTCAGGGAACAGACGCGCACGCTCGCGGCAAAGGCGGTAGGGCAGAATGACCGCCATGCGCGTCTACCTGGGCTCTGACCACGCGGGCCTCGAACTCAAGCAGCAGATCGCCGAGCACCTGAAAAAGAACGGGCACGAGCCCAGCGACTGCGGCGCCTACACCTACGACGCCGAGGACGACTATCCGGCATTCTGCATCGCGGCCGCGCTAAAGACCGTCGGTGACAACGAGAGCCTCGGCATCGTGATCGGCGGCTCGGGCAACGGCGAGCAGATCGCCGCTAACAAGGTTCCCGGCGCGCGCTGTGCGCTGGCGTGGAGCGTGGAGACGGCATCGCTGGCCCGCGAACACAACAAGGCGCAGCTGATCGGGATCGGTGCTCGCATGCACTCGGTTCCCGACGCGCTGGCCATCGTCGACGCCTTCGTGTCCACACCGTGGTCGGAAGCCGAACGGCACCAACGTCGTATCGACATCTTGGCCAAATACGAAGAGACGCACGTCCCGCCACGCGTTCCGGACGCGCCGGCCCAGACTTGACCGGGCGACGTGCCTGAGGGCCACACGCTGCACCGGCTGGCGCGGTTGCACCAGCGCAGGTTCGGGCGGGCACCGGTAACGGTGTCCAGTCCCCAGGGCCGATTCGTCGATGGCGCCGCCGCGGTGAACGGCCGGATCCTCAAGCGCGCCAGCGCGTGGGGCAAGCATCTGTTCCACCATTACGAGGGTGGCCGCGTCGTGCATGTGCACCTCGGCCTCTACGGCACTTTCAGCGAAGCCGAAGTTCCGTTGGCGCTGCCGGTTGGGCAGGTGCGCATGCGGATGGTCGGCGCCGAATTCGGCACCGACCTGCGCGGTCCGACGGTGTGCGAGGTGATCGACGAACCGGAGGTCGTCGACGTGCTGGCCAGGCTCGGCCCGGACCCATTGCGGCGGGACGCCGACGGGACACTGGCGTGGGCCCGAATCACGAAGTCCCGCAGGCCGATCGGGGCGCTACTGATGGATCAGACGGTGATTGCCGGGATCGGCAACGTGTACCGCAACGAGTTGCTCTTCCGTCACCGCATCGACCCGTACCGGGCCGGCGTGAGGATCGGCGCCGACGAATTCGGCGCGATGTGGACCGATCTGGTCGAGCTGATGAAGGTCGGGTTGCGGCGCGGCAAGATCATCGTGGTCGGACCCGAACACGACCACGGCGCCCCGTCATATGCGCCCGGGCGCCCGCGCACCTACGTCTACCGCCGCGCCGGCGAGCCATGCCGCGTCTGCGGGACCACCGTGCGCACCGCGGCGCTGGAGGGGCGAAACGTGTTCTGGTGCCCTAATTGCCAGAAGTAAGGGCAGCAGCCGCTGCGCGCTCAGAAGCCGCCGAAGTCTCCGCCGAAATCGCCCCAGCCGCCGCCGTCGCCACCGCCGCCCCAGCTGTCGCCGCCCCAGCCGCCGTCGCCGCCGTAATCACCGCCGCCGTCGCCGCCGAAATCACCGCCTTCGCCCTGCCCGCCTTCGAACGCTGCGGCGTCGTAGCCCACGCCGCCCATGCCCGAGAACAAGGCGCTGAACAGGAACACCGAGCCCACGCCCCAGGCTCCGGCGACCAGCGCAGGCTTCCACCACGGTTCGGAATACCAACCGGCCGGGACCGGACGGCCGGACACCCGGCCGCCGGGATAGTAGTTCGGGGTGCGCTCAGACGGGTTCGGCGACGCCTCGATCTCGCGGCCTTCGAAGTCGACCCGCCGGTCCTCGGTGACTGTGCCCGCCGACCGCTGCCCGGCCAGCGACTCCAGCTCCGGCCCCGGGTCCATGCCCATTGCGACGCGGGCGGCGCGCACGTAGTAGAGCCCTTCCAACGCGCTCTCCTTGGCCAGCAGCGCCTGCTTGGCGGTGGTGGCCTGGTCGATCTGCGAACCGGCGGCGGTGTACCGCTCGGACGCGTCGGCCATCGCCTGCTTGGACGCGTCGTCGGTGCCGGTCAGGTTGAGCACCTGGCCGCCGAGGCGTTCGATGGCGCGGCGGGCGTCGGCCTTGGCGTCGGCGAGGTTGGCCGCCGCCCGGTTGGTCGATGCCCGCGACACACCCCAGACGGCCAGACCGATCGCGACGACCACCAAGATGATGAGGACTAGCAGCACGCCGTTCATGGCGTCCAGCGTACCCACAGGAAACCGCCGTTTACGGGGCGTGAATCGGTTTCCGATTACGCCCAGAGCTGACTAGCCCGGCAACACCCAGTCCACGACGGCGGGGTCGCTCCCGCCGCCGGGGACTGTTGCCGACGCTCAGAAGTACGTCGTTGCTTTAGTGGTCGTACCGTTGTCACACGTAATGGTGACGTCCCAATTCCGGAATCGGGGAATAGCGGGAACGATCTTGAGATCGTAAGTGGAGTTAGCCTCCAGTGCGAAGCTGCGGTTGAAGTTTTCCGCCGTATATGTGCATTGCGACGTGACTCCGCTGCGGTCGGTGATGTGGGCCATCAAACCACCCACGATCGGCTCAAAGGAGACTGTCGGTCCCTGGAGCGGCGCCGGCGGCTGCGGCTCTGCTTGCGGGGCCGTGCACTCCGAGATCACGATGTGCGCGCCCTGTTGATTTGGCAACGCGCTCAAGGCTTTTTGTTCAGCGGCGCCACGATTTGGGTCGGTACCAGCCTTAATTTCGCCGACGTCGTTCGAAGCGGCTGCGGCGCATGTATTCACCTCACTGGCGTGGAGCGTGCAATGCTCGCCGCCGTTACTTTCGCAGTTGGACAACGCCCTGAATCTCGCCTGCTCGGGGTTGGAATCGACCGCACTGCCTCCGATCGTCTGGACGGGGATTTGAGTGTTGGGAGCAAGGCCGACGGCGATGGCGACGGTGCTGTCTAGGGCGCTGGCTGTCGGCGTTGCGCCGAGCACGCTGGCAACGGTCGTACCGACCGCAACCAGCAGCGCGGCGACCGCGTGCCGACGAAGTCGGCCGGCAGGGCGCTTGTGGATGGTGGTCATGCTGTCCTCCTGGGGTTATCGCGACCGCTGTGGGCTGCGATCAGTTGCTAGGGCAACCACGCGACCCAAAGGGACACGAATGACGAAATAGTTCTGATGTGAGTCCCTCCCTTCATGTCCAAGTGTTAGCCGGATGCCAATTCGTCCGGGGCAAAATCGGTATTTCAATGTTGCTAATCGTTGAAATCGCAACTTTCTGAGTTTGCTGGCAGGTCGTGGGCGTCGATGACCGACCACAATTGCTGAGTCCGAACCGATGTCAGGGGCGCGCAGCACAACTGATCAGTTAGCTAGCAGGGGGATTTCAGCAAGTCCCGAGCCGCCCGATCAATCGCTGATTACGCCCAGAGCTGAGTAGACCTGGTCGGACAACGCCACGCTGCGTGGGTCGGCGTTGCACTTGGTGGCGTCGAAGTTGTTCATCACGTAGGCGTAGCCGATGCGGTGTTCCAGGTCGACGAACCCGAACGAGCCGCCCGAGCCGCCGTGCCCGAAGATCCGCGTGTTCGGGCCGGCAACCCCGCCCTGATTGAGCATGTAGCCCAGGCCCCAGCCGTGGTCGGCCACTCGCTGCCCCAGCACGATGTCGGTGTCGAAGCCGCCCTGGGAAACCCGACAGAGCTCCATATGCTCGCGGGTGAGGAGCTTGCCCTGGGCCAAGGCGTTGTAGAACGTCGACAGGCCCAGCGCGGTGACGTGGCCGTTGGTGGCGGGGTACTCCACGGACCGCCAGACCTCGATCATTTCCGAGCTCAGCTCGTCGTCGGGTACGAAGCCCATCGCGATCGACAGTCCCGCCATCGGGTGCTCGGTCACGCTGGTCGGGTCACCCGGTGCCTCGCCGTCGGCCAGCACGTCGCGAATGTGCGGCTTGTTGACCATCTCGGCGCAGCGGTGATGTTCGGCGGCGGGCAGGCCGACGTGCACGTCGATACCCAACGGTTCGGCGATCTCGGTACGCAGGAACTGGCCGAGTGTGCGGCCGGTGACCCGCCGGGCGATCTCGCCGAGAATGAAGCCGAAGGTGACCATGTGATAGCCCTGCGCGGTGCCCGGCCGCCACCAGGGTTCGGCCGCGGCGATGTGGGCACACACGCCGTCCCAGTCGAGCGTCTCGGCGGGGGTGAGCCGGGTTCGGGGCCCGATCACCCCGGAGCGATGGCTCATCACCATGGCGATGGTGATCTCATCCTTGCCGGCCTGGCCGAACTCCGGCCAGTACTTGGCCACTGGCGCGTGCAGGTCGATTTCGCCCCGGTCGGCCAGCAGATGCACGCAGGTGCTGGTCAGTCCCTTGGAAGCGGAAAAGATGCTGGCCAGGGTGTCTTCCTGCCAGGGCCGCAGGCCCGCGGCGTCGGCCGAACCGCCCCACAGGTTGACCACCAGATCGCCGTCCACCCAGACCGCCACCGCGGCGCCGATCTCGTCGCGTTCGGCGAAGTTCTCCTCAAAGGCGTCCCGGACCTGCTCGAAGCCGGAGGAACACGAACCGTTGACGGTGACTCCCGGCTGGTCGATCAACCGATCCTCCTGACGTGATCCGTCGAAACGCCCTCACCGAGCGGGCGACGGGAATCGAACCCGCGTAGCTAGTTTGGAAGACTAGGGCTCTACCATTGAGCTACGCCCGCATGCACAGCACCAGCAGACTGTACCGGCGCGTGCGGAATCAAATCCAATTGAAAGCCGCCCGTGATCAGCCCGTAGTATCTGCGGTGGTCAGCGACGAGCGCTTGCGCGAAGAGCGGACTACGACGGCGCGGGGTGTAGCGCAGCTTGGTAGCGCATCCGCTTTGGGAGCGGAAGGCCGCAGGTTCAAATCCTGTCACCCCGACCAGCAAACCGCACCGAGCAGTGACCCCAGACGACTATCGAGGAGCCAGAGCCGTGAAGAGCACCGTCGAGCAGTTGAGCCCCACCCGGGTTCGCATCAACGTGGAGGTGCCCTTCACCGAGTTGCAGCCCGACTTCGACCGCGCCTACAAGCAGCTGGCCCAGCAGGTGCGGTTGCCCGGTTTCCGGCCCGGCAAGGCGCCGGCGAAGCTGCTCGAGGCACGCATCGGCCGCCCCGCGGTGGTCCAGCAGGTGGTCAACGACGCGCTTCCCAGCCGGTACAGCCAGGCCGTGACGACCACCGATGTGCGTCCGCTGGGGCAACCGGAGATCGAGATAACCAAGATGGAGGACGGCGACGAGCTCGTCTTCACCGCGGAGGTTGACGTCCGCCCCGACATCACGCTGCCCGATCTTGAGTCGCTGAAGATCACCGTCGATCCGATCGAGGTGGGCGATGACGATATCGACGGCGAGCTGCAGTCGCTGCGCGCCCGGTTCGGCACGCTCACCGGTGTCGAGCGGGCCGCCGCCGAGGGTGACTTCGTCTCGATCGATCTGTCCGCCACCGTCGACGGCAACGAGGTGCCCGAGGCCGCGACCCAGGGGTTGTCCCACGAGGTCGGCTCGGGTCAGCTCATCGAGGGTCTCGACCAGGCGGTGGTCGGCCTGGCCGCGGGGGAGAGCCGGGTGTTCACCACCACGCTGGCCGCCGGCGAGCACGCCGGACAGGAGGCGCAGGTGACGGTCACGGTCAATTCGGTCAAGGAGCGCGAGCTGCCCGAGCCCGACGACGATTTCGCGCAATTGGCAAGCGAATTCGACACGATCGATGAACTGAAGGCGAGCCTGTCCGATCGGGTGCAACAGGTGCAGCGGGTCCACCAGGCCGAGCAGATCCGCGACAAGGCGTTGGAACTGCTGCTGGAGCAGGTGGAGATCCCGCTGCCGGAGAAGATCGTGCAGGCCCAGGTCGACGACACCCTGCACAACGCGATCCACGGCCTGGAGCACGACGAGGAGCGGTTCGCCGAGGCGCTGGCTGAACAGGGCAGCAGCCGCGAGGAGTTCGACGCCGACAACCGCACGAACGCGGAGCGGGCGGTCAAGACGCAGCTGCTGATGGACGCCATTGCCGACAAGCTCAGCGTCCAGGTCGCCCAGAGCGACCTGACCGAACGGCTGGTGTTGATGTCGCGGCAGTACGGGCTGGAGCCGCAGCAGCTGTTGAGTTATCTGCAGGAGAACAATCAGCTGCCGGTGATGTTCGCCGACGTGCGGCGCGGCCTGACCGTCGCCACGGTGGTGCACGGCGCCACCGTCTCCGACACCGCCGGCACGGTGATCGACACCACGGAGTTCTTCGGCCCGCGCGCCACCGAGGAAGGTGGCGCCGAAGCAGGGGCGGAAGCCGCAGGCCAACCGGCTGACGAGGCCGCCGAGGAACCCGCCGACACCGAGCCCGAGCCACCCGCCGATGCGGCAGCCGACGACACGAAGTGACGCTGTAAGCGAACGTGGGTCCGTCAGGGACTGCGCGGCGCCGCAGGTTGGTTAGTGTCGGTGAGTACCAATCAAGAAAGCAGGTATCCAGTCGTGACTGACATGCGTGGCGCCGCGCAGGGGCTCAACCTCGTCGACTCGGTGTACGAGCGGTTGCTGTCCGAGCGCATCATCTTCCTGGGCTCGCAGGTGGACGACGACATCGCGAACAAGCTGTGTGCGCATATTCTGCTGCTGGCCGCCGAGGACCCCACCAACGACATCAACCTCTACATCAACTCCCCGGGCGGTTACATCAGCGCCGGCATGGCGGTCTACGACACCATGGTGCTGGCGCCCTGCGACATCGCCACCTATGGGATGGGCATGGCCGCGTCGATGGCTCAGTTCCTGCTGGCCGCCGGAACCAAGGGCAAGCGGTTCGCTCTGCCGCATGCCCGCATCCTGATGCACCAGCCGCTTGGCGGGGTGACCGGCAGCGCGGCCGATATCGCGATCCAGGCCGAGCAGTTCGCGGTCATCAAGAAGGAGATGTACCGGCTCGAGGCCGAGTTCACCGGACAGCCGATCGAACGCATTGAGGCCGACTCCGACCGCGACCGTTGGTTCACCGCGCAGGAGGCCCTCGAGTACGGGTTCGTCGACCACATCATCACCAGTGCCAGCGTCAATGGAGTGTCGCCATCATGAGCCATCAGACCGATCCCCGCGTGCAGCCGCAGTCGCGCTACATCCTGCCGTCGTTCATCGAGCACTCGAGCTTCGGCGTCAAGGAATCCAACCCGTACAACAAGCTCTTCGAGGAGCGCATCATCTTCCTCGGGGTTCAGGTCGACGACGCCTCGGCCAACGACATCATGGCGCAGCTGCTGGTGCTGGAGTCGCTGGATCCCGACCGCGACATCACCATGTACATCAACTCGCCGGGCGGCTCGTTCACGTCGTTGATGGCGATCTACGACACCATGCAGTACGTGCGGGCCGACATCCAGACGGTGTGCCTCGGTCAGGCCGCGTCGGCGGCCGCGGTGCTGCTGGCCGCGGGCTCGCCGGGCAAGCGCCTGGCGCTGCCCAACGCCCGGGTACTCATCCACCAGCCGGCGTTGTCCGGCGTGATCCAGGGCCAATTCTCCGACCTGGAGATCCAGGCCGCCGAGGTGGAGCGGATGCGCACGCTGATGGAGACGACGCTGGCCCACCACACCGGCAAGGATCCCGCGGTGATCCGCAAGGATACCGACCGCGACAAGATCCTGACGGCCGAGGAGGCCAAGGACTACGGCGTCATCGATACGGTGCTGGAGTACCGCAAGCTCTCGGCGCAGACGGCCTAGCCTGCGCCTTCCGCCGCGGCGATTTTCGCGGCGATGTGCTCGATCACGTGTCCGTGTTCGGCTTGCGGGCTGAACATGGCCAATTCGGCGTCGTCGACGACGCGCACCGTGTGCCCGGCCGGCCAGTAGTACAGGTCGCCGCCGCGACAGGTTTCGGTGGCGCCGTCTCCGTATGTGACGACCACCTCGCCCTCGATCAGGTAGCCCCAGTGCGGGGCTTGGCACAGGTCGCCGTCCAGGCCTTCGAGCAACGGCGATATATCAGTGCCGGCGCCGAGGCTGAAGTACTCCGCGCTGAGTACGCCGTCGGCCGTTCCGAAATCCGCCGTTTGTCGTGCCTTGGCACCCGGTGCGTCGAGCTTGACGGGGATGTCGTTCTTTGCGATCCGCATATCGTTGCCCCCTCGGTTGGTTGCGGGCTGCCTAGCTACCTTCGCCCGACAAGCGGCGTCATGTTGGCACAATCGCCGCCACGAGCTGGGCAATTTCCGCGGGCCGCACCCGACAGCACCCGCCGACGATGTGTGCGCCCGCTGCGACCCACTGGGTTGCCAGTTCGGCGGCGAACTGTGACGGCCCGACCCAGGCACGGCGCTTGGCGTCCCAACGCTCGCCGCTATTGGGATAGACGATCACCGGCTTGCCCGCGATGTCGCGGGCGATGCCGATCGCGGGCAGCACATCGGCGGGTGCGCAGCAGTTCACCCCCACGGCGACGATCTCCGGCATCCCGGCGGCGACGGCGAAGGCATCGGTCAGTGGCTGTCCGGCCCGGGTTGTCGTGCCGTCGATCGTGTATGAGAGCCAGGCCGGAACACCGAGCTGGTGCACGAGGCCCACCAGCGCCGCGGCCTCGTCGACGTCGGGCACGGTTTCGAGCGCAAGCACATCGGCCCCGGCGTCGGCCAATACCTCCAGCCGGGGCCGGTGCCAGTCCGCCAGCTGCCGGCTGGAAAGCCCGTAGCGGCCGGTGTACTCCGACCCGTCGGCCAGCGCCGCGCCGTACGGTCCGATCGAGGCGGCCACCCACCTGTTTCCGCCGACCTCGTCGCGTGCGGCCTTGGCCAGCTCGACGCTGCGCAGCAGCAGGCGCTCGGCCTCGTCGCGTTGAATTCCGCGGGCGGCGAAACCGTCGAACGAGGCCTGATAGCTGGCGGTTGTGGCAATCTTCGCGCCCGCGCGAAAGAACGCGGTGTGCACCGCGAGGATCTCCTCCGGCTCATCTACCAGTAGCCGGGCCGACCACAGCGCGTCGGACAGGTCGTGGCCCCGGGACTGGAGCTCGGTTGCCAGCCCGCCGTCGCTGATCAGCACGGTATGGTGGGGCGCGGCGAACACCACGGCGCAACTCTACGGCCGCTGGAACGACGGCTCTTCGCGCGAGCGCTCATCGCGGGGGACTGGCGCTCTCGGTCCGGTAACGGCGGCGACACGCCAGGGACACGGTGGCGCGTTCGAGGGGGGTGTGGGGCGCATGAGGCGATATGTTCTGCGAACACAGTTAAATACCACCGACGCGATTCGGCTTTATCGGTCGCACCGCGCCGGAACAAGCGGGTAGCGTCGGGAACTACGCCCGAGGCACCCACCGGCCCGACTGCTATCGACAGCGAACAGGAAGTTAGGACTCCACCACCATGGCGCGCATTGGAGACGGCGGTGACCTGCTGAAGTGCTCGTTCTGCGGAAAGAGTCAGAAGCAGGTCAAGAAGCTCATTGCGGGTCCCGGCGTGTACATCTGCGACGAGTGCATCGACCTGTGCAACGAGATCATCGAAGAGGAACTGGCCGACGCCGACGACGTCAAGCTTGACGAACTGCCGAAGCCCGTCGAGATCCGCGATTTCCTCGAGGGCTACGTCATCGGCCAGGACATCGCAAAGCGCACGCTGGCCGTCGCCGTCTACAACCACTACAAGCGCATCCAGGCCGGCGAGAAGATGCGCGATTCCCGTGCGGAACCGGTGGAGCTGGCCAAGTCCAACATCCTGATGCTCGGCCCCACCGGCTGCGGCAAGACCTACCTCGCGCAGACGCTGGCCAAGATGCTCAACGTCCCGTTCGCGATCGCCGACGCCACCGCGCTGACCGAGGCCGGCTACGTCGGCGAGGATGTCGAGAACATTCTGCTCAAGCTGATCCAGGCCGCCGACTACGACGTGAAGCGCGCCGAGACCGGCATCATCTATATCGACGAGGTCGACAAGATCGCCCGCAAGAGCGAGAACCCGTCGATCACCCGCGACGTCTCCGGCGAGGGCGTGCAGCAGGCCCTGCTGAAGATTTTGGAGGGAACGCAGGCGTCGGTGCCCCCGCAGGGCGGACGCAAGCATCCGCACCAGGAGTTCATCCAGATCGACACCACCAACGTGCTGTTCATCGTGGCGGGGGCGTTCTCCGGGCTGGAGAAGATCGTCTCCGACCGGGTCGGCAAGCGGGGCCTGGGCTTCGGCGCCGAGGTGCACTCCAAAAACGAGATCGACACCCAGGACCACTTCGCCGAGGTCATGCCGGAAGACCTGATCAAGTTCGGGCTGATTCCCGAGTTCATCGGCCGGCTGCCCGTCGTTGCCTCGGTGACCAACCTGGACAAGGAGTCGCTCGTCAAGATCCTGTCCGAGCCGAAGAACGCGTTGGTGAAGCAGTACACCCGGCTGTTCGATATGGACGGCGTGGAGCTGGAATTCACCGAGGAATCACTGGAGGCCATCGCCGATCAGGCCATTCACCGCGGCACTGGGGCCCGCGGGCTCCGCGCGATCATGGAAGAAGTGCTGCTGCCGGTGATGTACGACATCCCCAGTCGCGACGACGTCGCCAAGGTCGTGGTGACCAAGGAGACCGTGCAGGACAACGTGCTCCCGACGATCGTGCCGCGCAAGCCGGCTCGCCCCGAGCGCCGCGAAAAGAGCGCCTAACCGGCCTAGGAGTCGTCCCGGTCGGGCCCGAGCACACCGCTTAGCGAGTAGACCGCTACCCGAATTCGGTTGTCCCTTGCGCAGGTAGAGCGGATGAGCCTAGCGCTTGACGCGGTCGCCGCGGGTGTAGACGTTCATCGACTCACCCCGCAGAAACGCCACCAGGGTCAGGCCGGACTGGCTGGCCAGATCGACCGCCAGCGACGACGGCGCCGACACCGCGGCGAGCACCGGAATCCCGGCCATCACCGCCTTCTGGGTGAGTTCGAACGATGCCCGCCCGCTGACCAGCAGCACGGTTCCGGACAGCGGGATCCGGTCCTGCTCGAGCGCCCAGCCGATCACCTTGTCCACGGCGTTGTGCCGCCCGATGTCCTCGCGGACGGCGAGCGTGGTGCCGTCGACATCGAACAGCGCCGCGCCGTGCAGACCGCCGGTGCTGGCGAAGACCTTCTGCGCGGTGCGCAGCCGCTCCGGCATCACCGACAGCGTGTCCGCGGCAACGGTCGAGGGATCGTCGCCGGGGCAGTAGCGGCTGATGGTGCGCACCGCGTCCAGCGACGCCTTGCCGCACACCCCGCACGACGAGGTCGTGTAGAAGTTGCGGGTGATGTCCACCTCGGGCATCGCGACGCCGGGGGAGAGGGTCACGTCCAGCACGTTGTAGGTGTTGGTGTTGTCCGGGCCCGCGCCGCGACAGTATCGCACCGTTCGTACGTCGTGACGGTGTCCGATAACCCCCTCGGTGAGTAGAAAACCTTGCGCCAGTTCAACATCCGAACCGGGCGTGCGCATGGTGACAGTGACCGGGTTGCCGTTGACCCGGATCTCCAGCGGCTCCTCGACGACCAGTGTCTCCGGACGGGTCACCGTGTCGTCGGCCGTCAGGTGACTGGCTCGCCGCCGCGCGGTTACCCTCCCCATGCCGGCTCCAGTCTGATGACGATCGCCTTGGACACCGGCGTATTCGATTTCGCTGCAGTGTGATCCAGCGCCACCAGGGGATTGGTCTCCGGGTAGTACGCCGCGGCATTGCCGGCCGGTGTCGAGTAGGCGACCACCATGAAGTCCTTCGCGCGGCGCTCCTGCAGATGGCCGTCGCGATCGGTGAACTCCGACACCAGATCCACCCGGTCGCCGGCGGTGAGCCCGAAGGCCTCGATGTCGGCCGGGTTGACGAACACCACCCGGCGGCCACCCTTGACGCCGCGATAACGGTCGTCGAGCCCGTAGATGGTGGTGTTGTACTGGTCATGGCTGCGCAGCGTCTGCAGCACCAATCGGCCGGGCGGCACCGGCACCCATTCCAGCGGGTTCAACGCAAAGTTGGCCTTGCCTGTGCTGGTGGGAAATTCACGCGAATCGCGGGGCGCGTGCGGCAGCTGAAAGCCGTCGGGTTGTCGGACCTTGGCGTTGTAGTCGGCGCACCCGGGTACCACGGCGGCGATGGCGTCGCGGATCGTGTCGTAGTCGTCGTTGAACCGTTCCCACGGCACCGGGTGATCCGGCCCGAGCAGGGTGCGGGCGAGCTGGCAGACGATTGCGACCTCGCTGCGCACCAGGTCGCTCGGTGGTTTCAGGCTACCCCGCGATAGGTGCACCATCGACATCGAATCCTCAACGGAGACCATCTGTTTGCCGCCCGCCTGGACGTCACGGTCGGTGCGGCCCAGCGACGGCAGGATCAGTGCGGTGGCGCCATGCACCACGTGGCTGCGGTTCAGCTTGGTCGACACCTGCACCGTCAGCGAGCAGCTGCGCAACGCGGCCTCGGTGACCGCGGTGTCCGGGGTGGCCGAGGCGAAATTGCCGCCCATTCCCATGAACACCTTCGCGCGGCCGTCGCGCATCGCCCGGATGGCGTCCACGGTGTCCACGCCGTGCTCGCGGGGGCTGACGATGCCGAAGCGATCGTCGAGCGCAGCGAGGAACTTGTCGGGCATCTTCTCCCAGATGCCCATGGTGCGGTCACCCTGCACATTGGAGTGCCCGCGCACCGGGCACAGGCCGGCGCCCGGCTTGCCGATCATTCCCCGCATCAGCAGAACATTGGCGATCTCGGCGATCATCGGCACGGCGTGGCGATGCTGGGTGAGGCCCATCGCCCAGCACGCGATGGTGCGTTCGGATTCGGCCAGCATCGTCGCCACCCGCTCGAGCTGTGCGCGGTCGATGCCGGTGGCCTCCAGCACCGTGTGGATGTCGACTTGACGGGTGTGCGCCTCGTAGTCGGCGAAGTTCGCGCAGTGCCGCTCGACGAAATCACGGGCGACGACGCTGCCCGGTGCCCGGTCGTCCGCCTCGAGCAGCAACCGGCCCAGACCGCCGAACAATGCCATGTCGCCGCCAAGGCGAATCTGGACGAACTCGTCGGCAATGGGGACACCCCGGCCGACTACCCCATGCACCTTCTGCGGATCCTTGAACCGGATCAGGCCGGCCTCGGGCAGCGGGTTGACCGCAATGATCTTGGCGCCGTTGGCCTTCGCCTTCTCCAGCACCGACAGCATCCGCGGATGGTTGGTGCCGGGATTCTGCCCGGCGATGACGATCAGATCGGCCCTGGTGATGTCCTCGACGGTGACCGAACCCTTGCCGATCCCGATGGCCTCGATCAACGCCGCGCCCGAGGACTCGTGACACATGTTCGAGCAGTCCGGCAGGTTGTTGGTGCCGAAGCTGCGGACCATCAGTTGATAGAGGAACGCGGCTTCGTTGCTGGTGCGCCCCGACGTGTAGAACACCGCCTGGTTGGGGCTGGCCAGCGCGCGCAGTTCGTCGGCGATCAGCCGATTGGCGTCATCCCAGCCGATCGGCCGGTAGTGGTCGTCGCCCGGGCGCAGCACCACCGGGTGGGTGAGCCGGCCCTGCTGCGACAACCAGTACTCCGGCCTGGCCGCCAGGTCGGCCACCGAGTGCCGGGCGAAGAAGTCGGGGGTGACGACCCGCTTGGTGGCCTCTTCGGCGATGGCCTTGGCCCCGTTCTCGCAGAACTCGGCCAACTTACGACCGCCGTGTTCCTCTGGCCAGGCACAACCGGGGCAGTCGAACCCGTTGCGTTGATTGAGCCGGGCCAGTGCGGCCGCGGTGCGGACCGCCCCCATCTGCTCCAGCCCGCGCTGCAACGACACCAGCACCGCCTTGACACCGGCCACCTCGTGTTCGGCACCGGTGGCGATGACCGAATGTTCGTCGAACGGGGTGTCGATATCCCGGTCGGGGTGGCGGCGTAGGCCCATGCGTCCAATCTAAGACGTCAGCCCAGCAGCGACAGCGAATGGGCCCGACGCAGCTTGCCCGACGGCGTCTTGGGGATCACCCCGGGCCCCAGCACCACGACGTTGCGCGGGCGCATGTCCACGTCGGCGACCACTTCGTGCGCGACCTCGTGTTTGATGCGCCGAACCTCCGCCGGGTCTTGGAAGGCGTTGGACTCCACCGCGACCGCGAAAGATTCCCGGGCCACCCCCGCGTCGAGGCGCACCGCGACGGTGCAGCCGGGCCGCACCCCTTCGACGCGGGCGGCGGCCCGTTCGACGTCGGTCGGATAGATGCTTCGGCCCGCCATGATGATGACGTCCTTCACCCGCCCGCACACCACGACGTGGCCTTTCTCGGTCAGGTAGCCCAGATCGCCGGTGTCGTACCAGCCGTGCTCATCCTGGGTGGCGATGATTCCGCTCTTTGTGACGTAGCCCCGGGTCACCGGTTCGCCGCGTACCTCGATCACCCCCACCGCACGCGGGAGCACGGTATTGCCCAGTTCGTCGACGACGCGCGCCTCCAACCCCTCCAGCAGCGGCCCCAGCGTGGCCAGTCGGACCGTCTTGCCAATGCTGGTCGGCACCGCGCGGTGCAGCGTGGCCAGCAGATCGGCGTCGATCTCGTCCACCACGAGACCGGCACCGCATTTGGTGAACGACACCGCGACCGTGGTTTCGGCCATGCCGTAGGCAGGCAAGATCGCCTCCGGACGTAATCCGAACGGTTTGCCGGCATCGATGAAATCCTCGACATCGGCGGGTTCCACCTGCTCGGCGCCCGACAGCGCCCAGCGCAGGGTGGAGAGGTCGAAATCACCGGGCCTCGCCTGCCTGCGCAGCCGTTTGGCGAACAACGCGTAGGCGAAGTTGGGCGCGGCGGTCATGGTGCCCTTGTACTTGTCGATGAGCCTGGCCCACAACAGGGTGTCGCGCAAGAAGTCCATCGGCGTGATCTTGACCAATTCGGCGCCGAAATACATTGGCACCACTAGAAAGCCGGTCATCCCCATGTCATGGAAAAGCGGCAGCCAGCTCACGATCACATCGGTGTCCGTGTCGAACTCGGCGCCGACGAACATCGCCTCCGCGTTGGACACCAGATTGCGGTGGGTGATCTGGACCGCCTTCGGACTGCCGGTCGAACCGGATGTCAATTGCATCAGCGCCAAGTCATCCTCGTCGGTTTCGACGGGATCGGCGGGCTCGCTCGCAAGCAGCTGCTCTATCGTCACCACCTCGATGCCGTGCTCCTGCAGCACCGGAATGGCAGCCGTGAACGGTTCGGAGACGATGACGACCTTCGCGGCGAGCATCTCGATGACGTTGGTGGTGTCCTCCGCCCAAAAAACCAGGTCCGTGCGGGGCGTGGGCTGATGAAGCATGGTGATGCTGGCGCCGCGCATCCACAGTCCCGGCGCGGTCGGCGCGATCTCAACCGGCGCGCCGGCCAGCACGCCGACGGCGTCGCCGTGGCCCACCCCGGCGGCGGCCAGGCCGCCTGCCACCCGACGGGCCTTCTCGTGTACTTCGCGCCAGGTATGCCGGACCGGAGCATCGGGCTCGCCGGTGACCATGCCGTGCGTGCTGGTACGGGCATTGCGGTACATGGTCTCGGTGAATCTGCTCATCTGAGCCTCGCCCCCCTCGAGTGGACGACTATAACGTCCGACCGCCTCGCCCCGCAGCTCACAACGCATGAGCTTAGGGTTCGGATGCTCCAGCGCGCTGCGTTTATGCGGCGATTCGCCGGTGCTAACTGGGCGTTTAGGGGCGTTCGGCGAGCTTCACCGGCACGCGTTCACCGGTCTCCAGCGACTCGACACCGGCCGCGCACACCGCGGCGGCGGCGTATCCATCCCAAGCCGTTGGCCCGGCTACGTTGACCCCGGAGCGCACCGCGTCGACCCACCGCTGCACTTCGATGTCGTAGGCCGGCCCGAATCGTTCCCGGAATCCCGGTGAGATCTGCCCGCCCCACCGGCCCGGACTGGTCTTGGTGACCACGCCGACGTCGAGGCCGATTGTCGCGCTTCCGTGTTCGCCGACAACTTCGGTGCGCACCTCGTAGGCAACAGCGGTGGTGACGAACAGCTCGACGTCCACGTGTCGCCGGCTGGTGGTCTCGAAGATGGCAATCTGGGGGTCCTGCAGACCGTTCGGGGCACCGGGATTCGGTGTCGGCTTGATCATCCGCACCGTGGCGATCTCCTCGCCGAACAGGAAACGGGTCACGTCGACTTCATGTGCCAAGGAGTCCTTCACCACCATCGCGGAGTCGAACGTGGGCGGTACGGCCGGATTGCGGTGCACGCAGTGCATCAGCAGTGGGACGCCCAGCTCGCCGCCGTCGATCAATGCCTTGAGGTGTTGGTGTTCCGGATCGAAGCGACGCATGAAACCGACTTGGATCAGCGGCGTGTCCAGCGCGGCCTCTTGCCGCACCACCTCCAGCGATGTCTCGACGTCGGTGGTCAACGGCTTCTCGCACAACACCGGCTTGCGGTGCTCCAGGCAGGCCAGCAGCTGCTTCTCGTGCGCCGGCCCCGGTGTGGCGAGCAGCACCGCGTCGACGTCGTCGGCGGCGATGGCGGCCAGCGGGTCACCGACCACTCGTGCTCCCGGCACCGAGGCGGCGACCTGCTCGGCCTTCTCGGTCAGGTAGTCGTTCACCGCGACGACACGGGCGGCTCTGATCCGGCTGGTGATACGGGCGACGTGGTCGGCACCCATGACGCCGACGCCGAGAACGGCAATGCGTAGGTCTGACATGGCTTTCCAGTACTAGGCGAATTTGACGGATGTGACGCCGCAGGACGCGAGGTAGTGACGGGTGCGCTGCGCGATCGGCAGCGGCATGTCCGGCTCACACGGGTACATGTCCTGCTCGACGATCGCGAAGACGTCGATCCCGAGCTTTTCGATGGCCGCCAGCAGCGGCGGGATGTCCGGGATGCCGCGCGGCGGCTCGATCATCGCGCCGAGCTTGACGGCCTCGCCGAACGGCAGATCCTCCGCCGCGACCTTGGCCCGCACCTCCGGGTCGACCTGCTTGAGATGGAGGTATCCGATCCGCTCGGGCGCCCGCTGGATGATGGTGAGATTGTCTCCGCCGCAGTAGCTTATGTGGCCGGTGTCCAGGCACAGGTTGACGAATGTGCCGTCGGTACCGTCCAGGAATCGGTAGACGTTCTCCTCGGTGTCGACGTGGCTGTCGGCGTGCGGATGGTACTGCGCCCGCACCCCGTACTTCTCGAAGATGGCCCTGCCGAGCTCGTTCATGCCGTCCGTCTTCTTCTGCCACTGCGCCGCGGACAGATTGCGATGCTCCAGCACCTCACCGGTGGCCGGATCTCGCCACATCTGCGGGATGACGACGATGTGCTTGCCGCCGACGGCTGCGGTGAGGCGCGCGACATCCTCGATCTGTGTCCGCACCGCGTCGAACGAGTTGTCCTGATGCAGCCGCTCGAATACCGTCCCCGCGGACAACTTCAGGTTGCGGGCGGCCAGTTCGTCGGACAACTGCTGCGGGTCGGTCGGCAGATATCCGAACGGTCCCAGCTCGATCCACTGATAGCCCGACGCTGCCACCTCGTCGAGGAAGTGGGCATACGGGGTCTGCCGGGGATCGTTGGCGAACCAGACGCCCCACGAATCCGGTGCGGAGCCGACGAGGATCGTGCTCATTCGGACGGCCTGATGAGCGGGCGCTGAACCTTCTTCCACTCGGCGTACTTCTCATACGCCGCCTGTGTCGATTCCAGCGCCGATGTCTGGCTCACCGGCACGTCCCACCAGGACTCGCTGTCGGGTGCGTAGATCAACGGGTCGGTTTCGACGTGGATGACGGTGGTGTGGTCGTTGGCCTTGGCCACCTTGACCGCGTCGGTGAACTCGGCGGCGCTCGTCGCTCGGATCACCTCGGCGCCCAGACTGGCGGCGTTCGCCGCGAGATCGACGGGCAGCTTCGCGCCGTCCAGGCGACCGTCGGCGCCCCGGTAACGGTATGCGGTGCCGAAGCGTTGTGACCCCAACGATTCCGATAGCGACCCGATGGAGGCGAAGCCGTGGTTCTGCACCAACACCACGATAATCTTGACGCCCTCCTGCACGGCGGTGACCAGTTCGGTCGCCATCATCAAGTACGAACCGTCGCCGACCATGACGAACACGTCGCGATCCGGACTGGCCAGTTTGGCGCCGATGCCGCCGGCCACTTCATAACCCATGCAGGAGAAGCCGTATTCGACGTGATATCCCTTCGGGTCGCGGGTGCGCCATAGCTTGTGCAGATCGCCGGGCATGGAGCCGGCGGCACACACCACCACGTCGCGCGGGTCGGACAGTGTGTTGGTCAGTCCGATGACCTGGCTCTGGTTCAGGGCGCTGCCGTCGTCTTCGACGTGGTACGCCGCGGCGACGGTGTCATCCCAGTGTTGGGCGAGTTCAACGGTCCGCGAACGATATTCGTCGCTCACCCGGTAGCCTACGAGCGCGTCAGACAGTGCGTCGATGGCCTCGCGGGCGTCTGCGACGACGGGGAGCCCACCTAGCTTGACCGAGTCGAACGACGCCACATTGATGTTGACGAAGCGCACGTCCGGGTTGTTGAAGGCGGTGCGTGACGCGCTGGTGAAGTCGCTGTATCGGGTCCCGATCCCGATCACCACGTCGGCCTCGGTCGCGAGTGCGTTGGCGGCGGTGGTACCGGTCGAGCCGATTGCGCCGACTGATTGCGGATGGTCGTAGGGGAGCGAGCCCTTGCCGGCCTGGGTCTGTGCCACCGGAATGCCGGTCCGCTCGGCGAAGGCGGCCAGTGATTCCGTGGCACCGGAATAGATGACGCCGCCGCCGGCCACGATGAGTGGCGTGTGCGCTGAGCCGATCAAGTCAGCGGCGCGGCCGATCATCGACTGCTCCGGCAGCGGGCGTGCGACGTGCCAAGTGCGTTCGGCGAAAAGCGATTCCGGCCAGTCAAAGGCTTCGGCCTGGACATCCTGTGGCATTGCCACGGTCACCGCGCCGGTCTCGACCGGGTCGGTCAGTACCCGCATGGCGCCCAGCAGCGCGGCGGGCAGCTGCTCGGGACGCTCAACTCGGTCGAAGAACCGCGACAGTGGCTTGAAGGCGTCGTTCACCGTCACGTCGCCGGCCGACGGTAGCTCGAGTTCCTGCAAGACCGGCGCACTGACCCGGGTCGCAAAGGTGTCCGACGGCAGCAGCAGCACCGGCAGCCGGTTGATGGTGGCCAGCGCCGTGCCGGTGAGCATGTTGGTGGATCCCGGTCCGATGCTGGCGGTCACGGCCCAGGTCTGCAGCCGGTCCTTCTGCCGCGCGTAGGCGACGGCGCTGTGCACCATGGCCTGCTCGTTGCGGCCCAACACATATCGCAGCATCGGCTCGGCTCTGGCCTGCGCCGCGTCGAGCTCGGCCTCCAGCAGCGCCTCGCCGAGCCCGGCGACATTGCCGTGACCGAAGATTCCGAAGCAGCCGGCGAAGAACCTGTGGCGTTCACCGTCACGTTCGACGTACTGGTTGGCCAGGAACCGAACGGTGGCCTGGGCAACGGTGCGCCGCACGGTCGGTTCGGTGTGCGGCGCCTTGAACGCGGATGCTTTGGAGACCACGTCAAACTCCTCGTGGATGAAGGGGTATTCGGGGGTCGACGGCCTGTTCTTCCCAGGTCCCGCGCAGCCAGGCATGCTCGGGGTCGTCGACGATCTTCCAGGCCCGTTCCGCACCGGGGCCGGCCATCACGTTGAGGTAGTACATGTGATAGCCGGGCGCGGCGGCCGACGGTCCGTGAAAGCCATGCGGCACCAGTACGACGTCGCCGGTGCGGACCTCTTCGAGAACCTCGATCGGCCGGCTCGGTGTGCCGTAGACCCGGTGGTACCCGAAGCCCCTGGAGCCGTCTGGGCCGGAGTCGATTTCGAAATAGTAGATCTCCTCGAGCGCTGACTCGACCGGGGATTCCTCGTCGTGCTTGTGCGCGGGATAGCTCGACCAGTTGCCGCCGGGTGTGATCACCTCGCAGGCGATCAGCGAATCGGCCTCGAAAACGCCTGCGGTGCCGAAGTTATGCACCTGCCGACTGCAATTGCCGGTGCCGCGCAACTCGACCGGCACGTCGGCGGCGGCCACCCGACGGTTGGGCAGTTGCCGCTTGGCGCGCGCGCCGCAGATCGCGAATCTGCCCTCGCCACCGAGCCTGTAGGTGTTCTGCGCACCGATGTAGACCATGTCCGCAGGCCCGTCGAAAACCGATGCGCGCAGCGACAGTTCGAAGGCCTCGTTCTCGGCTTCGACCGTTCCAGAGCCAGACAGCGGCAGGATCATCACCTCTGTCTCGCCCGTGTCCAGCGTCAGCTCCTGCCGCGACTCAAGTTCCACCACTCGCAGGCTGGCCTCGGTCCAGCCGGCGGATTCGGGGGTGACGTCGACGGTGTAGGGGGCGGTGGCGCTGCCGGCCGGAATGTAGTACTTGCTGTGCATGCTCACCTCACCATCGACACGGCGGTCGCGTCAGACATTGACGGCCTCCGCTGCGGTCTGATCGGCCAGCGCGGCCACCTCCGCTGCGGTCGGCATCGCGGTCGAGCATTCCAGCCGCGACGCGACGATGGCGCCCGCGGCGTTGGCGTACCGCAGCGTCTTTTCCAGCGGCCAGCCGTGCAGCAACCCGTGACACAGGCTGCCGCCGAACGCATCTCCGGCGCCGAGTCCGTTCACGACATCAACGTCGTTCGGAGCGACAGTCACCGCCGAGTGCCGGGTCTTGCCGAGCACGCCGCGGGGGCCCTGCTTGATTACGGCCAGTTCGACACCCATGTCCAGCAGGGCGTCGGCGGCGCGGCGCGGGTCCGTCTCGCCGACCGCGATCTCGCATTCCTCCCGGTTGCCGACCGCGACCGTGACGTGCTGCAGCGCCCGCTGCACCTGTTCGGTGGCAGCGGCGGGCGACTCCCAGAACATTGGCCGGTAGTCGAGGTCGAGCACGGTGTGTCGGGTCCGTGCAGTGTTGGTCGGCTCTCCCCCTGCCCTTCGGGCGGGAGGTGCCCCCACGCGCAAGCGCTCATCGCGGGCGTCCCACGCGGCGAAATGAGCGCTGCGGCTGGGCTCTTCGGACAGGCCGGTCACCGTCGACCAGTACAGCCGAGCCGATCGCACGGTATCGAGGTCGATCTCGTCCGGACGGACCTGGAGATCAGGCGCGCTGGGGCGACGGTAGAAGTAGAGCGGGAAGTTGTCCGGCGGGAAGATCTCGCAGAACGTCACAGGGGTCGGGTATTCGTCGTTGGTCAGCACGTAGCGGTTGTCGACGCCAAGGTCGGCCAGCTCGGCGCGGACGAACTTCCCGAACGGGTCGGCGCCGACACCGGAGATCAGCGCGGCGCGGTTGCCCAGCCGGGCGGCGGCCACCGCGACGTTGGCGGCGCTGCCGCCCAGAAACTTGCCGAATGATTCGACGTGCTCCAGGCCGACGCTGATCTGCAGGGGATAGATGTCGACGCCGCAGCGTCCAATGGCGAGGACGTCCAACGGTTGGGTGCTGGTCAAGATCGGCTCTCCGGCGTTCGGTGGCGGCGTGTTTACGACTGTGCCTTCGGCACTCGCGGCTGTCAATACTTTGTCCTGACATTCTATCTTTCGATCATGCGGTGTTAGGATGCAGCTACCGTTATCTGGTCAAACCGCGGGATCGGAGACAACGTGCCTGTGGCGGTGGACCTCGACAGGTCCAGCCCTGTCCCCCTCTACCATCAGCTCGCGCAAGCGATCGAGGCCGCCATCCGGGACGGCGAGCTGGCGCCCGGGGATCGGTTCGAAAACGAACTGGCGCTGGCCAAGCGGCTGACGCTGTCCCGGCCGACCACTCGCCGCGCGATTCAAGAACTCGTGGACAAGGGCCTGCTGGTGCGCAAGCGCGGCGTCGGCACTCAGGTCGTGCAGAATCCCGTGCACCGTCGTGTCGAGCTGACCAGTCTCTTCGACCACCTCGCCCGGACCGGCCAGGAACCCACGACGCAACTGCTCGACTACCGCGTCGGAGCGCCCGACGAAGAGGTTGCCCGCGAGCTCAGCCTGGCCGACGACCGCGAGGTGGTGTCGATCCACCGGTTGCGGTGTGCCAATGGCGAGCCGCTGGCCTTGATGACGAACCACCTGCCGGTCGACATCGCCCCGGGTCCCGATGAGCTCGAGGGCAACGGCCTCTATCAGTCGCTGCGAGCCCGCGGCGTCCACATCAGGTTGGCCCGTCAGCGCATCGGGGCGCGCGGGGCGACCCGGACGGAAGCCGGGCTGCTCGACGAAAAGCCCGGCGCGCCGCTGCTGACGATGTCGCGGACGGCGTTCGACGACTCCGGCAGCGCCGTCGAATTCGGGACGCATTGCTACCGCGCGTCGCTTTATTACTTCGACACCACGCTCATCGACCGCTAGCCCCTAGCTACCGGCCGGTAACGATTTCCTTAGAAATGGTGTGTCGACCAAACGTGACGAATAACACATCGGTGTCTCATGCCGTCGACGCGCACGGTCGTTGAGCAGTACGTTCGACCGGCACCCACCCGCATGACGCCCGCGAGTCGGGTGAAGCCTCGCCTAAGAGAAGTGCAATAATCGGTACTGGCAGTGACATCAAATTTGATGGACGTTTGCACCGGTGGCGCGTCGTCTGATCGCAACATGGAGCACGTCCGCGAGAGCAGTGCGAAAGGCAGGGGTCGGTCGTGAGTCCGAACGGCAACGGGGCCAGTCCGGAGTCTCGACAGAAACTCGAAAAGGTAGTCATCCGTTTCGCCGGTGACTCCGGCGACGGCATGCAGCTCACCGGTGACCGATTCACCTCCGAGGCCGCGCTGTTCGGCAATGACCTTGCGACGCAACCGAATTACCCCGCCGAAATCCGCGCTCCAGCAGGCACCCTGCCCGGTGTTTCGTCGTTCCAGATTCAGATCGCCGACTACGACATCCTGACCGCCGGCGACCATCCCGACGTCCTCGTCGCGATGAACCCGGCGGCGCTGAAGGCCAACATCTCCGACCTGCCCCGCGGCGGGCTGGTCATCGCCAACTCCGACGAATTCACCAAGCGGAACCTGGCGAAGGTCGGCTACGAGGCGAATCCGCTGGAGACCGACGAGCTGTCCGACTACGTCGTGCAGGCCGTCTCGATGACCACGCTGACGCTGGGTGCCGTCGAGTCGATCGGCGCGTCGAAGAAGGACGGCCAGCGCGCCAAGAACATGTTCGCGCTCGGCCTGCTGTCCTGGATGTACGGCCGCGAGCTGGAGCACAGCGAGGCGTTCATCCGGGAGAAGTTCGCCCGCAAGCCCGAGATCGCCGACGCCAACGTGCTGGCGCTGAAGGCCGGCTGGAACTACGGCGAAACCACCGAGGCTTTCGCGAGCACCTACGAGGTGGCGCCCGCCAAGCTGCAGCCCGGCGAGTACCGGCAGATCTCCGGCAACACCGCGCTGGCCTACGGCATCATCACGGCCGGCCAGCTGTCCGGAGTCCAGGTTGTGCTGGGCAGCTACCCGATCACCCCGGCGTCGGACATCCTGCACGAACTCTCCAAGCACAAGCACTTCAACGTCGTCACCCTGCAAGCCGAGGACGAGATCGCCGGCATCGGCGCCGCCTTGGGTGCCTCCTACGGCGGAGCGCTGGGCGTCACCAGCACCTCGGGGCCAGGCCTGTCGCTGAAGGCCGAGGCGCTCGGTCTTGCGGTGATGACCGAGCTGCCGCTGCTGGTGATCGACGTGCAGCGGGGCGGCCCGTCGACCGGCCTGCCCACCAAGACCGAGCAGTCCGACCTGCTCCTGGCGGTGTACGGCCGCCACGGCGAGGCGCCGCTGCCGGTGCTGGCGGCCCCGTCGCCCAGCGGCTGCTTCGACGCCGCCTTCGAGGCCGTCCGGATCGCGGTGAAGTACCGGACGCCGGTCATCCTGCTCTCGGACGGGTACCTGGCCAACGGGTCGGAGCCATGGCTGCTGCCCGACGTCGCCGACCTGCCCGAGATCCCGGTGGCGTTCGCGACCGAGCCGAACCACGACGGCGAGTTCTGGCCGTACCTGCGTGACGAGGCCACCCTGGCGCGGCCGTGGGCGGTGCCGGGCACACCCGGGCTCATGCACCGCGTCGGCGGCCTCGAGAAGGCCGACGGCACCGGCA
>NZ_JBOGDB010000206.1:0-16691 GCF_050701515.1 Mycobacterium sp.
GCCCGACCCGGCCACCGACACGTGGGCGTCGCTGCAGCTGACCGATGTGGCCACCGACACCGCCACCACCCGCCGGCTGTTGGACCAGGTCGACGCGGCGGGCATCGAGTTGCGCGACTTCCTGCTCGCGGCATTGACGATGACGATCACGTCCTGGCGCGTCGCGCGCAGCCAACCCGCCACCCACGGCGCGCTGATCGCGCTGGAGGGCCACGGCCGCGAAGACGGGCTGGTCGGCGAGGCCGTCGACACCTCCGCGACCGTCGGCTGGTTCACGTCGGTGTTCCCGGTGCGGCTGGGCGCCGGCGAGCGGCCCGTCGACGTCGAAGGGGCGGTGGGCAATCCGGCGGTGGCCCGCGCACTGCTGCGGTCGGTGTCGGACCATCTCGCCGCGGTGCCGAACCGCGGCCTCGACTTCGGGCTGCTGCGGTATCACCGCCGGGACCCGGGGTTGGCCGACGCGCGGCACCCGCAGCTGGAGTTCAACTTCATCGGCCGCCACGACCTGGGCGCCCGCGGTAGCGCCGCAGAGGGCACCGCGTGGTCGCTGATCACCGACCCCACGCTCAACGGTGCGCTGCCCACCGCACCCGAACCAAAGCTGGCGCTGCGCTACACCTTCGACGTCATCTCGGTGGTGAACGGGACCGACGCAGGTCCGCAGCTGCTGACCAGCTGGCGGTGGAGCGATCGGCTGACCAGCTCGGCGGAGGCTGCCGCGCTGGCCGATCTGTGGAGTCGGGCACTTCGAGCACTGGGGGATGCACTGTGACCGGCACACTCGCCATCGTCGGCGCCGGCGCGAAGGCCGTCGCCGTTGCCGCCAAGGCCGCCGAACTGCGCGACATGGGTGTCGACGTTCCCGACATTGTCGCCGTCGAACGCATTGCGGTGGCCGCCAACTGGCAGGCCACCGGCGGCTGGACCGACGGGCAGCACCGGCTCGGCACCAGCCCGGAGAAGGACGTCGGCTTCCCGTACCGCTCGTCGCTGGTGGCGGGCCGTAACGCCGAACTCGACGAGCGGATGACGCGGCACAGCTGGCAGTCGTTTCTGATCGCCACCGGCCAGTTCGCCGAATGGATCGACCGCGGCCGACCCGCGCCGACCCACCGCAAGTGGGGCCAGTACCTGAGCTGGGTGGCCGACCGCGTCGGGATGACCGTGGTCAACGGCGAGGTGAGCCGCATTTCCGTGGACAACAGCGTCGCCGGCGCGCGGTGGGAGTTGCACACCCGGGAAACCGCCATCCAGGCCGACGCCGTGATGATCAGCGGTCCGGGTCAGGCCGAACGGTCGATCCTGCCGGGCAATCCACGGGTGCTGTCCATCGCGCAGTTCTGGCACCGCGCCGCCGAACACGAGCGGATCACCGCCGAACGGGTAGCGGTGGTCGGTGGCGGCGAGACCGCGGCGTCGATGCTCAACGAGTTGTTTCGCCATCGGGTTGCGACGATCACCGTTATCTCACCGCAGGTCACTCTCTTCACCCGGGGCGAGAGCTTTTTCGAGAACGCGTTGTTCTCCGACCCGACGGACTGGGCCGGTCTCACCCTGGCCGAGCGTCGCGATGCCATGGCCCGCACCGATCGCGGCGTGTTCTCGGCGCGGGTGCAGGACGCGCTGCTGGCCGACGACCGGATCCGGCATCTGCGCGGCCGGGTCGCGCACGCGGTGGCCCGCGACGGGCGGATCCGGTTGACGCTGAGCACCGACCGGGGCGGTGAGCGGTTGGAGACCGTGCACGGCTTCGATCTGGTCATCGACGGGTCGGGCGCCGACGCGATGTGGTTCGTGTCGCTGCTCGGCCAGGACGCCCTTGACCTACTGGAACTCGGGCTCGGCGGCCCGCTGACCGGCGAGGCGCTGCAAGAGGCGATGGGCCATGACCTCGCCGTCAACGACGTCGCCCCGAAGCTGTTCCTGCCGAGCCTGGCGGGCCTCACCCAGGGCCCGGGTTTTCCCAACCTCAGCTGCCTCGGCCTGCTGTCCGACCGCGTCCTCGGCGCCGATATCGCTGTCGCCGACGACCAATCAAACAGGAGAAACGATGAGCACCAACCCATTCGATGACGACAACGGCACCTTTTTCGTGCTGGTCAACGACGAGGAGCAGCACAGCCTTTGGCCGACGTTCGCCGATGTTCCGGCCGGCTGGCGGGTGGTGTTCGGCGAAAGCAGCCGGGCGGATTGTCTGGCCTACGTCGAGGAGAACTGGACCGACCTGCGGCCCAAGAGCCTGCGCGACGCGATGGCCGCCGACTAGCGATTTCGGCGTGATTTCCTGCGCTGAGCGCTGGTTATCACGCCGAAATCGCAACTAGGTCTGCTGGGACTGGGCCCACCCGCCAGCTGGGGACGGCATGTCCATGTCGAACACCCGGGCGTGCAGCACGGTCCGATTGCGCAGCGCGGCCCGCACCGCGCGGTGCAGCCCGTCCTCGAGGTAGACCACCCCGCGCCACCGCACCGCGTGCGGGAACAGATCGCCGTAGAACGTGGAGTCCTCCGACAGCAGGCGGTCCAGCGCCAGCACGGTCGTCGTGGTCACCAGCTCGTCGAGGCGAATCTGCCGCGGCGGTATCTGTGACCACTGCCGATACGACAGGCCATGGTCCGGATACGGCTTGCCGTCGAGGACGCCCTTGAAGATCACCGGCCAGAAATCCTTCGACTCGTGACCCATGGCGGTGGCTTCACCATGCGCAAAAGGCTAGCCGTAACGGCGCGCGAAGGTGTTGCCCCAGCTGATAACCGTAAAATGGGTGCGACCGGGAGGTGAATCAAATGGGTAGTGCCGACGACCGTCGGTTCGAAGTGTTGCGCGCCATCGTCGCCGACTTCGTTTCGACCAAGGAGCCGATCGGCTCGAAGTCGCTCCTCGAACGGCACGACCTGGGCGTCTCGAGTGCCACCGTCCGCAATGACATGGCAGTTCTCGAGGCGGAGGGCTACATCGCCCAGCCGCACACCAGCTCGGGCCGGGTACCCACCGAGAAGGGCTACCGCGAGTTCGTCGACCGGCTCGAGGACATCAAGCCGCTGTCGACGTCGGAGCGGACCGCGATCCTGAGGTTCCTCGAAACCGGTGTCGACCTCGACGACGTGTTGCGCCGGGCCGTGCGGCTGCTGGCGCAGCTGACCCGTCAGGTGGCGGTCGTGCAGTACCCGACGCTGTCCACCTCCAGCGTCCGGCATCTGGAGGTCGTCGCGCTGACGCCGGCCCGCCTGCTGCTGGTGGTGATCACCGACTCCGGCCGGGTCGACCAGCGCATCGTCGAACTCGGCGACACCGTCGACGATCACCAGGTTGCCCAGCTGCGCGAGATGCTCGGCCAGGCGCTGGAAGGCAAGCGGCTGGCGGCGGCCTCTGTTGCGGTGTCGGACCTGGCCGCCCATCTCGACGGCAGCGGTGGCCTTGGTGACGCCATCGGCCGCTCGGCGACGGTCCTGCTGGAGTCGCTCGTCGAGCACAGCGAGGAGCGGCTGCTGCTGGGCGGCACCGCCAACCTGACCCGCAACACCGCGGACTTAGGCGGGTCGCTGCGCTCGGTCCTCGAGGCACTCGAGGAGCAGGTGGTGGTGCTGCGGCTGCTGGCCGCCCAGCAGGAGGCCGGCAAGGTGACCGTGCGAATCGGACACGAGACCGAGGCCGAGGAGATGGTGGCCACGTCGGTGGTGAGCACCGCCTACGGCAGTATGGGGAAGGTCTACGGCGGCATGGGTGTGCTTGGGCCCACTCGAATGGACTATCCGGGAACTATCGCTAATGTCGCCGCGGTTGCCCTCTACATAGGCGAAGTCTTAGGCAGCCGGTAGGACCGGTAGGAAAGGTCAGGAGTGGCACGCGACTATTACGGCCTGCTCGGGGTGAGCAGGGGTGCGAGTGATACCGAGATCAAGCGCGCCTATCGCAAGCTGGCCCGCGAGCTGCATCCTGACATCAACCCCGATCAACGGGCGCAGGCACGGTTCCAGGAGATCAGCGTCGCCTACGAGGTGCTCAGCGATCCGGAGAAGCGCCGCATCGTCGACCGCGGCGGCGACCCACTGGAGGGCGTCGGGATGTCCGGCAACGGCTTCGCCGGGTTCGGCGGCCTCGGCGACGTGTTCGAGGCGTTCTTCGGCGGCGGCTCCACCTCCCGCGGCCCGATCGGCCGGGTCCGGCCCGGTTCGGACTCACTGCTGCGAATGCGCCTCGACCTCTCCGAATGCGCCACCGGGGTGACCAAGCAGGTCACCGTCGACACCGCCGTGCTGTGTGACCTCTGCCAGGGCAAGGGCACCCACGGCAAGTCGACCCCGTCCACCTGCGACACCTGCGGCGGGCAGGGCGAGATTCAGACCGTGCAGCGGTCGCTGCTCGGCCAGGTCATGACGTCGCGGCCCTGCCCGGTCTGCGGCGGGGTCGGCGAGGTCATCCTCGACCCGTGCCACCGGTGTGGCGGCGACGGACGCGTGCGGGCCCGGCGGGAGATCAGCGTCAAGATCCCGGCGGGCGTCGGTGATGGCATGCGGGTGCGACTGGCCGGCCAGGGCGAGGTCGGTCCGGGCGGCGGACCGGCCGGGGACCTCTACGTCGAGGTCCACGAACAGCCGCACGACATCTTCGTCCGCGACGGCGACGATCTGCACTTCACCATCTCGGTGCCGATGGTCGACGCCGCGCTGGGCACCACCGTCGCCGTCGACGCGATTCTGGACGGACCCACCGAGATCACCATCCCGGCCGGCACCCAGCCCGGCTCGGTGACCACGCTGCGCGGCCACGGCATGCCCCACCTGCGGTCGGGGGTGCGGGGCGACCTCCATGCCCATGTCGAGGTCGTGGTGCCGTCGCGGCTCGACCATCAGGACATCGAACTGCTGGGCAAGCTCAAGGAACACCGCATCCGGGACGCTGCCGAGGTCAAGTCCACCCATACCGGCGCCGCGAGCGGGTTGTTCAGCCGGCTGCGCGAAACCTTCACCGGCCGCTAGCCGCGGTCATGAGCGGGACGCTCTTCTACGTCGACACGCTGCCCGAAGTCGGTGACTTGGCGGTCGTCGACGGTGACGAGGGCTTCCACGCCGCCAATGTGCGACGGATCCGGGCAGGCGATCACCTCGACCTCGGTGACGGAGCCGGCGCGGTGGCGCACTGCGTGATCGAAAACGTCGGCAAGGGCCGGCTCTCGGCGCGCGTGCTGAGCCGTCGGACCGTCGAGCCCGGGGTCCCGCCGGTCACCGTCGTGCAGGCCTTGCCCAAGTCGGAGCGCCCCGAACTGGCCGTTGAGCTGGCCACCGAGGCCGGAGCGGACGCGTTCATCGTCTGGCAGGCGGCGCGCTGCGTGGCCCGCTGGGACGGCGGGCGCGCCGAGAAGGGCCTGCGTCGCTGGAATTCGGTGGCCCGCGCCGCCGCTCGTCAGTCGCGACGGCCGCACATTCCGGCCGTGACGCGCGTGGTGTCGACGGCCGAGTTGGTCACCGACGTGCGTGACGCGGTGGCATCGGGGGCGACAGTGCTGGTGCTGCATGAATCGGCCACCGAACGGCTCACCAAACTGGCTTTGGCGCAATCGGATTCGCTGATACTCATCGTCGGTCCGGAAGGTGGTATCGCCGACGACGAGCTCGCTGCGCTGTCCGAGGCAGGGGCGATGCCGGTGCGGCTGGGCCCGACAGTGCTGCGAACGTCGACCGCGGCCGCGGTCGCGCTGGGTGCGCTGGGGGTGCTGACGTCGCGCTGGGAGTAGAACGCCGCAGGTGAAGCGTTGGGATGCGACGGTACCCGGCGGTAAGCTAGGTAACCAGCAGCAACCACACCGGCTAGAACCCAGAAAGCAGGCAGAAAACCGCACGTGAGTCCACGCGAGACGAACGCTGACTCGTCACCGGCCACAACATCGCTGGTACGCAGCAGCATCAATGTTCCGCCCGACCTCGTCGTGGGCCTGCTGGGTTCCTCCGACGAGAATCTGCGCGCACTCGAGCGCACCCTGGCGGCCGATCTACATGCGCGTGGCAACGCGCTTACCCTGTCCGGCGAGCCGGCCGATGTGGCACTCGCCGAGCGAGTGGTGTCCGAACTCATCGCGATCGTGTCCAGCGGCCAGCAGCTGACTCCAGAAGTGGTGCGGCACAGCGTCGCGATGCTCACCGGCACCGAGGGTGAGTCACCCGCCGAGGTACTGACCCTCGACATCTTGTCGCGGCGCGGCAAGACCATCCGGCCAAAGACGCTGAACCAGAAGCGATATGTCGACGCCATCGACGCGCACACGATCGTGTTCAGTATCGGGCCTGCCGGCACCGGCAAGACATATCTGGCAATGGCCAAGGCCGTCAGCGCATTGCAGACGAAACAGGTTACCCGGATCATCCTCACCCGGCCTGCAGTGGAAGCCGGTGAACGCCTTGGCTTTCTGCCCGGCACATTGAGCGAGAAGATCGATCCCTACCTGCGGCCGCTCTACGACGCGCTGCACGACATGATGGATCCGGAATTGATCCCAAAGCTGATGAGCGCCGGGGTCATTGAGGTAGCGCCGCTCGGGTACATGCGGGGTAGGGCGCAGCCGTTGTTCACGAAGGTATTGACCCCTGAGGGCTTTCGGCCGATCGGCGATCTTCAGGTCGGGTATTTCGTGATCGGCTCCGACGGCCGCCCGACCGAAGTCCTTGGTGTCTATCCACAGGGCTTCAAAGAGATTTACCGCGTCTACACACAGGACGGCTCGTCAACGCTTGCATCCGAAGACCACCTGTGGTCAGTGCACACTCGCCATGATCGGTGGCGTGGCAAGCCAGCTCGCGTGCTGGCAACGAAGGAGATGGTCGGGAACCTCCGTGCAGCGCACTACCGTCGCTACGAATTGCCTCTTCTCAGCGCGCCTGTTGAGTTCGAGCCTCGGCCGGTTCCCCTCGATCCGTACGCACTGGGCCTACTTCTCGGCGATGGATGTCTCACATGCTCGACCACTCCCAGCTTCGCGACCACCGACCCCGAACTGGCTGAAGTGCTGGGCCAGCTCATTCCGGAGATCATTGTGCGGCGCAAGTCGGAAGTGGACTATGTGCTGAGTCGGCACACAGGCCGTGGCGGTGATGTGACCGTGAAGAATCCGGTCACGGCCGCTCTACATCAACTGGGTCTTGCCGGTACTCGCTCGAACACTAAATTCGTTCCGCGGGACTACCTTTTCAATTCACCCGAGGTGCGGCTTGCTGTTCTCCAAGGTTTACTCGACTCTGACGGAGGTCCGGTAACCCAGCGCGGGCGCACGTGCCGCATTCAGATCGGGACTTCATCCAAGCGGCTGCGCGACGACATCGTCTTCCTCGTCCAGTCGCTTGGCGGTGTCGTGACTCAACGGACCAGGCTGGCGGCGGGTCGCAAGCCGGGGCTGGCGCGTGGTCGTGCGGTTCACCACCGGTCGGACGCACACATCCTCGATATCCGGCTGCCTGAAGGCGCCATTCCTTTCAGGCTCGCCCGCAAGGCCGCGAAGTACGACGCGACCGGCGGTGGTCGGCCAATGCGATTCATTGACCGCATCGAGCCTGCTGGCACCGAGGAGGCCGTGTGCATTCGGGTGGCGGCCGCCGACTCGCTGTATGTCACCGAGGATTTCCTGCTCACGCACAACACGCTCAACGATGCATTCATCATCCTCGATGAGGCGCAGAACACCACAGCCGAGCAGATGAAGATGTTCCTGACCAGACTGGGCTTCGGATCGAAGGTCGTCGTCACCGGCGACGTCACACAGATCGACCTACCCGGCGGCGCGACATCGGGTCTGCGGGCAGCGGTACAGATTCTGGACGGCATCGAGGACATCCACGTCAGCGAACTCACCAGCGCCGACGTCGTCAGGCACCGGCTGGTGTCCGAGATCGTGGACGCCTATGCCAAATACGAGGAACCCGGGCTGATGAACCGGGCGCAACGCCGCGCCGGCGGCAATCGGTCCCGGCGATAAGCGGGGCAGCCGATGAGCATTGAGGTTTCCAACGAATCGGGCCTCGACGTCTCCGAAGAAGAACTGGTAAGCGTCGCCCGTTTCGTCATCAAGAAGATGAAAGTCAACACGGCGGCCGAACTTTCGATGGTGCTGCTCGACACCGCCGCGATGGCAGATCTGCACATGCGCTGGATGGACCTGCCCGGTCCGACGGATGTGATGAGCTTTCCGATGGACGAGCTCGAACCGGCCGGTCGGCCCGACGCGCCGGAACCGGGACCATCGATGCTCGGCGACATCGTGCTGTGCCCGGAGTTCGCCGCCGAGCAGGCCGTGGTGGCGGGCCACTCGCTGGGCCATGAGCTCGCGCTGCTGACGATCCACGGCGTGCTGCATCTGCTCGGCTACGACCACGCCGAGCCGGACGAAGAGAAAGAGATGTTCGCGTTGCAGCGCCAACTGCTCGAGGAGTGGGTGGCCGATCAGGTCGAGGCATATCGCCAGGACCGCCAGACCGAGAAGGACCGGCGGCTACTGGACAAGTCTCGTTACTTCGACGCGCCGTGAGCGACATCGCCCCGCTGCTCGGCGCGATCGCGCTGATCGGTCTCGGTGGTCTGTTCGCGGCCCTCGATGCCGCGATCAGCACGGTATCGATAGCCCGGGTCGAGGAGCTGGTGCGCGATGAGCGGCCCGGCGCCGTTCGTTTCGCCCGCCTCATCACCGAGCGCCCGCGCTATATCAATCTCGTTGTGCTGCTGCGGATTAGCTGCGAGATAACCGCGACGGTGTTGCTGGTTGACTATCTGTACGAGCACGTCGGCCTGCGATGGGGCCTGGTCATCACGGCCGCGATCATGGTGGTGATCAGCTTCGTGGTCATCGGCGTCGGTCCACGCACCATCGGCCGACAGAACGCCTACACCATCGCGCTGGCGGCCGCCTTACCGCTGCAAGCAATTTCGGTTCTGCTAACCCCGATCAGCCGGCTGCTCGTTCTGATCGGTAACGCGCTAACGCCTGGCAGGGGCTTCCGCCACGGGCCGTTTGCTTCGGAAATCGAGCTGCGTGAGGTCGTCGATCTGGCTCAGCAGCGTGGTGTGGTGGCTGACGACGAGCGCCGGATGATCCAGTCAGTGTTCGAACTCGGCGACACCCCCGCACGTGAGGTGATGGTCCCGCGCACCGAGATGGTGTGGATCGAAAGCGACAAGACGGCTGGCCAAGCGACCTCGCTGGCGGTTCGCAGCGGGCACTCCCGCATCCCGGTGATCGGGGAGAACGTCGACGACATCGTCGGCGTCGTCTATCTGAAGGATCTCGTCGAGCGCACGTATTACTCGAACAACGGCGGCCGGGACACCAGGGTGTCCGACGTGATGCGTCCCGCGGTGTTCGTGCCCGATTCCAAGCCGCTGGACGCACTGCTGCGCGAAATGCAACGCGACCGCAACCATATGGCGCTGCTGGTCGACGAGTACGGCGCGATCGCCGGCCTGGTCACCATCGAAGACGTGCTGGAGGAGATCGTCGGTGAGATCGCCGACGAGTACGACACCGACGAGGTCGCCCCGGTGGAAGAGCTGGGGGACAAGCGCTATCGGGTGTCGGCGCGGCTGTCCATCGAGGACCTCGGCGAGCTGTACGACATCGAGTTCGACGAGGATCTCGACGTCGACACCGTCGGTGGTTTGTTGGCACTCGAGCTCGGCCGCGTCCCGCTGCCGGGTGCCGAGGTGACATGGGACGGGCTGAGACTGCGCGCCGAGGGCGGATTCGACCATCGGGGCCGGGTGCGGATCGGCACCGTCCTGGTCAGCCCGACCGATTTTCGAGCACAAGGGTGACGGTGACTGAGCTCGACGCTGAAGACGCCAAGCTGGTGGGGCTGGCCCGCGGTGCGATGGGGCGGGCCGAAGCGGGCAGCGGTGCGGCGGTGCGTGATCTGGACGGCCGGACGTACGCGGGGGCGCCGGTGACCCTCGACGCGCTGCGGCTGACCGCACTGCAGGCGGCGGTGGCCGCGGCCGTGTCGAGCGGCGCGACCGGCCTGGAGGCGGCGGTGCTGGTCGGCGGATCGGCCGACGACACCGGGATCGCCGCGGTGCGCGAGCTGTCCGCGGACGCCACCATCATCGTCACGGATCGGGCCGGAAACGTGCAGTCGTGAGTGAATTCCGTTCCGGCTTCGTCTGTTTCGTCGGAAGGCCGAACACCGGCAAGTCGACGCTGATGAACGCGTTGGTCGGCGCCAAGGTGGCGATCACGTCGAAGCGTCCGCAGACCACCCGGCACACCATCCGCGGGATCGTGCACCGGGAGAACTTCCAGATCATCCTCGTCGATACCCCGGGCCTGCATCGGCCCCGAACGCTGCTCGGTCAGCGGCTCAACGACCTGGTGCGTGACACGTACTCGGAGGTCGACGTCATCGGGTTGTGCATCCCCGCCGACGAAGCCATCGGCCCCGGGGACCGGTGGATCCTGCAGCAGATCCGCGACATTGCGCCCGACACCACGCGGATGGCCATCGTCACCAAGATCGACAAGCTGCCCAAAGAGCGGGTGGCCGCCCAGCTGATGGCGGTCAGCGAGCTGGTCGGTCCGGATACCGAGATCGTGCCGGTGTCGGCGACCACCGGCGAGCAAGTCGACGTCCTGATCGACGTGCTGGCCCACCAGCTGCCGCCGGGCCCGGCGTTCTACCCGGACGGCGAGCTCACCGACGAGCCCGAGGAAGTGTTGATGGCCGAGCTGATTCGGGAGGCCGCCCTGGAAGGGGTGCGCGACGAATTGCCGCACTCGCTCGCCGTGGTGATCGAGGAGGTCAGCCCGCGGGAAGGCCGCGACGACCTGATCGATGTGCACGCCAATCTCTTCGTCGAGCGGCCCAGCCAGAAGGGCATCGTCATCGGCAAAGGCGGTGCCAGGTTGCGGGAGGTGGGCACCGCCGCACGCACGCAGATCGAGAAGCTGCTCGGCACCAAGGTCTTTCTCGACCTGCACGTCAAGATCGCCAAGAACTGGCAGCGCGACCCCAAACAGCTCGGCCGACTCGGCTTCTGAGTGATTTCGGCGTGATTACCAGCGCTGAGCGCAGGAATTCACGCCGAAGTCGCTAAGTGAGCTGGTCGCCGACCGCTTCCCCGGTTGGCGCATTCCACCACATTGGGGGTTGTCGCAGCACCCAGCCGTTGATCGCCTCCAGCTCGGCGGCCAGCGAGATCAGCAATGGCTCGCTGTTCGCCGGACCCATCAGCTGAACACCGATCGGCAGGCCGTCCGAGGTGAAACCGGCCGGGACGCTGATCGACGGCCAGCCCAACAGGTTCCACGGCCATGTCGCCGGGCATGCGCGGATCATCGCGCGATCGGTGGACAGGCCGCCGCGGTTGTCGAAGTCGTGAACGGGTGGCGGTGGCAGCGCGGTGGTCGGTGCCAAAATGACGTCGACGAGATTGAAGATCCAGCCGACGCGGCGCTGCGTCTCGGCTTCCCGGGCCCGGGCCTTGCGCAGCACGTTCTCGGACAGCAGCCGGCCCATCCGCAGGTTGGACACCGTGCGCCGGTCCAGCGTGACACCGTCGCCGAGCCGGTCCGCCCAGTCCAGCAGTCCGGAAGTGGACCGGGACAGGAAGTTCCACGACATCCGTGTGCTGTAGTACGGGTCGTGCGCCTCGACCGTGTGTCCGAGTTCGGTGAGCTGGTCGGCGACGGTGTGCAGTGCGCCCAGGATCTCCGGGTGCAGCTTGGGGCGGAAAAAGTTGAAAGGGAACTTCGTCGAGACCGCGATCTTCAGCGGGCCCGGCGCACGGCCGACGTACTCCGAGACCCGCACCGGCGGCGGTTTGTGCCGATCACCGTCGACGTTGCCGGATGCGGCGTCGAGCACCAGCGCTGCGTCGGTGAGGGTGCGGGCAAGCACGCCGTTGACGGTGATGCCGTTGAACGCCTCCGGCAGCGGCCAGGTGGAGATGCGGCCACGCTGCGGCTTGATGCCGACCAGGTGTGTCCACGCCGCGGGGATCCGGACGCTGCCGGCGCCGTCCGAACCAATCGCCGCGGTGACCAGGCCTGCGGCCACCGCCGCCGCGCTGCCGCCCGACGATCCGCCGGGAGTGTGCTTGGGCGACCACGGGTTTCGGGTATGGCCGAAGGCCGGTCCACTGGTGAATGGCCACTGACCGAGTTCGCAGGTGTTCGTCTTACCGACGATGACGGCACCGGCGGCACGCAGCCGGCGCACGACTTCGGAATCGGCATGCGCGGGCCGGACATCACCGGCGGCGCCGAACCTGGTCGGCACACCGGCGACGTCGACGTCGTCCTTGACCGCGATCGGAATTCCCAGCAGTGGAAGCTGTTGCCCGGCAGCGCGCCTGCGGTCGGCCTCGGCGGCATCAGCGAGCGCCCGCTCGGTGAGCACCACCCGGAAACAGTTGAGGGTCGACTGGCTGGCCTCGATGGCATGCAGCGATCGCTGCACCAGCTCGTTGGAGGTCACGGTCCCGCTGGCCAGCTGATACAGCAGACCAGTGAGGGTGGGCAGCGGGGCTTCTGAGGCAGAAGATGTAGGTGGTGCAGCCATCAAGTGGAGAATAACCGGCGCTGCGTACCACTCTTGTCAGATTGCAGTGCGAAACTGGTTCGATGCGCCTGTACCGGGATCGGGCGGTGGTGCTGCGCCAGCACAAGCTCGGCGAGGCCGACCGGATCGTCACCCTGCTCACCCGTGAGCACGGGTTGGTCCGCGCCGTGGCGAAGGGAGTTCGGCGCACCCGCAGCAAGTTCGGTTCACGGCTAGAGCCGTTCGCGCACATCGACGTTCAGCTGCACCCCGGCCGCAATCTCGACATCGTCACCCAGGTGCAGGCCATCGATGCGTTCGCCGCCGACATCGTCAGCGATTACGGCCGGTACACCTGCGCGTGCGCCGTGCTGGAAACCGCCGAACGCCTGGCCGGCGAAGAGCGTGCTCCGGTGCCCGCACTGCACCGGCTGACCGTCGGCGCGTTGCGGGCGGTGGCCGACGGCAGCCGGCCCTGGGAACTCGTGCTGGACGCTTACCTGCTGCGCGCCATGGGAATCGCCGGATGGGCGCCCGCGCTCACCGAGTGCGCCCGCTGCGCCGCTCCCGGTCCGCACCGGGCGTTCCACATCGCCGCCGGCGGCAGCGTGTGCGTGCACTGCCGTCCGTCCGGATCGACCACACCGCCGCAGGGCGTGCTGGACCTGATGTCGGCGCTCTACGACGGCGACTGGGATACCGCGCAGGCGTCGCCGCAGTCGCACCGCAGCCAGGCCAGCGGGCTGGTAGCCGCTCATCTGCAGTGGCATCTCGAGCGTCAGCTCCGCACGTTGCCGCTGGTCGAACGCGTGTACCGGGTCGATCGCACGGTCGCTGACCATCGGGTCTCGTTGTTGCGGCAGGATGTCAGCCGTGGTGATGAAACGGGCGGCCAAGACCACCTACCCACAGCTGCCCCCGGCGCCTGACGACTATCCGACCTTTCCCGACAAGTCCACCTGGCCGGTCGTCTTTCCGGAGTTGCCACCGCATGGCAACGGCAGGTTCGCCCGCCCGCCCCAGCACACTTCGAAAGCCGCCGCACCGAACATCCCGGCCGACCAGGTGCCAAGCCACGTCGCGATCGTGATGGACGGCAACGGCCGGTGGGCCACCCAGCGCGGGCTGCACCGAACCGAGGGCCACAAGATGGGAGAGGCGGTGCTGATCGACATCACCTGCGGCGCCATCGAAATCGGCATCAAACATCTGACGGTCTATGCATTCTCGACCGAGAATTGGAAGCGCAGCACCGAGGAGGTCCGCTTCCTGATGGGGTTCAACCGGGAGGTGGTCCGTCGGCGGCGGGAGAACCTCAACGACATGGGCGTGCGGATGCGCTGGGTCGGCTCGCGTCCGCGCATGTGGCGTAGCGTCATCAAGGAGTTCGACATCGCCGAGCAGATGACGGTTGGCAACGATGTGATCACCATCAACTACTGCGTCAACTACGGCGGTCGCACCGAGATCGCCGAGGCGGCCAAGGACATCGCGCGCGACGCGGTTGACGGCAAGCTCAACCCGGATCGGATCACCGAGCGGACCGTCGCCAAGCACCTCCACCGCTCCGACATCCCCGACGTCGACCTGTTCATCCGGACGTCGGGGGAGCAGCGAGCCAGCAACTTCCTGCTGTGGCAGGCGGCGTATGCCGAGTACGTCTTCCAGGACAAGCTGTGGCCCGACTACGACCGCCGTGATCTTTGGGAAGCGTGCGAGGAGTACGTGAACCGCAATCGCCGATTCGGCAGGGCGTAATGACGCTCCAGGAGCACTTGCGCTCGGCCCTCGAAGAGGTGCTGCCGATCGAGGAGGAGGACGACGGCGCGATCACGGTGCATCACGATCACACCTTTGCCTCACTGCGAGTGGTGACGATCGCCGATGGTCTGGACATGGTGTCGCTCACCCAGATCCTGGCGTGGGACCTGCCGCTGGACAACAAGATTCGCGCCACGGTCGCCGAACTCGCCCATGACACGCTGCTCGGCACGGTGTCGCTGGCGGTCAAGGACGACGGGAAAACCGCAGACGTGTTGCTACGCTACAACTTTCCCGCGGCGGGCCTGACCGACGATGCGCTGCGGACGTTGATCCTGATGGTGCTCAGCTCCGGCGCCGATGCCCGCCGGGCGCTCGTCGCCGACTAGTCGGTAGCCACGCAGTCGCCACAAATGCCGAAGATTTCGATGGTGTGGCTGACATCGGAGAAGCCATGCGCGCGAGCGACTTCGGCGGCCCACGTCTCGGCCTGACCGCCCTGCACCTCCACGGTGCAGCCACACACCCGGCATACCAGATGGTGATGGTGATCTTCCGAGCAGCGCCGGTACACCGACTCGCCGGTGTCGGTGCGCAACGTGTCGACGAGCCCGGCCGCCGACATCGACTGCAGGGTGCGGTAGACGGTGGTCAGGCCGATGCCCTCGCCGCGGCGGCGCAGCTCGTCATGAAGCTCTTGGGCGGACCGGAAATCGTCCAGGTTCTCCAACAGCGCCGAGATCGCCGCGCGCTGCCGGGTGGCCCGCACGCCCGTCCGGCTCACTCGGCGTCCTCGCCCGCATGGGTCACCGCGGCCACCACGATGTGGGTGAGGTGGTCGTCGACGAGGCGGTAGAGCACCTCGCGGCCGGACCGCTCGCCGGACACGACTCCGGCGGCCTTCAGGATGCGGAGGTGCTGGCTGACCAGCGGTTGCGGGACCCCGAGCGCGTCGACGAGTTCGTGCACGCACCGCGACGACTCCCGAAGCTGCAGCACGATCGCAATCCGCACCGGCGCGGCCAGCGCGCGCAGCAGGTCGCCCGCGGTGTCGAGGACCGGCCGCGGCGGCAGATCCGGCGAGGGGGCGTGGCCGTGCCGGTGATGACCGGCGTCCCGATCCGCCAAAGTGGAAACGGTTTTCATTATGTAGGCCACATTACATGCGCGATCACGCATGTCAACGGCGTCGCTCTTGTATCGCTTGTTGCGGCGAAGTGCGAGTAAACGCCGCAACAATCGACACACTCGGGGTGGTGCCTGGACTTAACGGGATACCGCCGTCGCTACGCTGTTGACCCGTGGCGTCCATCATCGACACTGTTGCGAACCTGGCCAAGCGCCGCGGACTGGTCTACCAGTCCGGTGAGATCTACGGCGGCACGAAATCGGCTTGGGACTTCGGCCCTTTGGGCGTCGAGCTCAAGGAGAACATCAAGCGGCAGTGGTGGCGGTCCGTGGTCACCAGCCGTGACGATATCGTCGGTCTCGACAGCGCGATCATCTTGCCGCGCGAGGTGTGGGTGGCTTCTGGCCACGTCGACGTGTTTCACGATCCGCTGGTCGAATGCCTCCACTGCCACAAGCGGCATCGACAAGACCACTTGCAGGAGGCGTACGCGGCGAAAAAAGGCGTCGACAATCCGGAGACCGTACCGATGACGGAAGTCGTGTGTCCGGACTGCGGCACCAAGGGCCAGTGGACCGAGCCGCGCGACTTCAACATGATGCTCAAGACCCACCTCGGTCCGATCGAGACCGACGAGGGTCTGCACTACATGCGGCCGGAGACAGCGCAGGGCATCTTCGTCAACTTCGCCAACGTGGTCACCACGTCGCGGCGTAAGCCGCCGTTCGGCATCGGCCAGATCGGCAAGAGCTTCCGCAACGAAATCACCCCGGGCAACTTCATCTTTCGCACCCGCGAGTTCGAGCAGATGGAGATGGAGTTCTTCGTCGAGCCCGGCAGCGACGAGGAGTGGCACGACTACTGGCTCTCCGAGCGCTGGCGCTGGTATCTCGACCTCGGGGTGTCCGAGGACAACCTGCGGTTCTTCGAGCACCCCGCGGAGAAGCGTTCCCACTACTCCAAGCGCACCGTCGACATCGAGTACAAGTTCGAGTTCGCGGGCTCGGAGTGGGCGGAGCTGGAGGGCATCGCCAACCGTACGGACTACGACCTGAACGCGCACGCGAAGGCGTCCGGCGCGGACCTGTCGTACTTCGACCAGGACAAGGGCACCCGGTGGGTGCCGTACGTGATCGAGCCGGCCGCCGGGCTGACCCGCTGCGTGCTGATGTTCCTGCTGGAGGCGTACGACGTCGACGAGGCGCCGAACACCAAGGGCGGGATGGACAAGCGCACCGTGATGCGCTTCGACCCCAGGCTGGCGCCGGTGAAGGTGGCGGTGCTGCCG
>NZ_JBOGDB010000207.1:0-14539 GCF_050701515.1 Mycobacterium sp.
GAATAGATCCGGCGCTTTCCCGGCGGGGACATCACCTCGTCGGACCGCATCGAGTACCCCGAGGCGTGCGCCAGCAGGTGACGCACCGTGGAGCCGGGCGGACCCGCGGCGGTGTCGAGCTCGACCACGCCCTCTTCGATCGAGATCTGGATGGCGCGGGCGACCAATGGCTTGGTCACCGATGCCAGCGTGAACCGGTGCGCGGTGTCGCCGCGCTGCGCCAGTACGCCGGACGGCCCGACCACAGCCGCCGCAGCCATCGACACCGGCCAGTCCGCCACGACATCCAGCGCGCTCATCGCGCTGGACGTTACTTCCTGGCGATGTAGTAGTAGTTGAACGGGTCCGACTCGATCTCACTCACCGCCACTTCGCCGAAGCCGGCGTCGGCAAGCATCGACGTCGCCAGCTGCTTGCCCCACACCGTGCCCAGCCCGGCGCCGTCGAGTCCCAGCGACACACTCATGCAGTGCATCGCCGAAACCGTGTACAGGAACGTCGCCAGCGGGACACCGATGTTGTCCTCCAGCCGGCTCGACGCCTTGATGTCGACCATCAGGAAGATGCCACCCGGCCGCAGCGCGCGGTAGATATTCTCTAACACCTGCGCTGGCTGCGCCTGGTCGTGGATTGCGTCGAAAACCGTTATAACGTCATAGGTTTCGGTTGCATCCAGCTCAGTCACATCTCGCTGGATGAACGTCGCGTTGGTGAGGCCAAGACCTTGGGCCTCCGCGGCGCCCGCCGCCAGACCCTCTTCGGAGAAGTCGATGCCGGTGAATCGGCTGGCCGGGAACGCCTGCGCCATCACGTTGATCGCATGCCCACTGCCGCAACCGATATCGGCGACGTCCGCACCCGCGCGAACGCGTTCCGGCAACCCGTCGGCCAGCGGCAGGACGGCGTCGACCAGCTCGGCGTCGAACACCTCGCCGCTTTCCTCGGCCATCAGCTTGTGGAACCGGGGATAGTCGCTGTACGGCAACCCGCCGCCGGCGTAGAAACAGCCGATGATCTTCTGCTCGACCTCGCCGAACAGCGGGATGAACTGCGCGATCCGGGCGAGGTTGTCCGGCCCGGCGCCGCGGGTCAGCACAGCGGCGCGGTGCGGCGGGAGCGAGTACGTCTGCGTCGCCGGGTCGTAGTCGACGATCCGCGCGGCGACCACACCGCCAAGCCACTCGCGTACATAGCGTTCGTTAAGCCCCGCGGCATCGGCAATCTGCTGGCTGGTGGCCCGCGGGAGTTCGGCGAGCGTGTCGAAAAGCTTCGTCTGATGTCCGATGGACATCAGCACGGTCAGGCAGGCGCTGTCGATAGCTCCCACCATTCGTTCGGCGAACTCCTCGGTGGTATCGGTCGCCGGATTTTCGTTGAGTGTCGTCATGGTTTGACGCTAGGCCGATGCTCCCGTGAGCGGTACCGGGCAAACCATGCAATTTCGCTGGCGGTGAGGTGGTGCAAATGATGCAGGGCGGCGGCTACAGTGCGTTGTTCTCGTGCGCCCACGCCACCGCCGCGGTTCGCGAGGACACCCCGAGCTTTCGGTAGATGTTGGCCAGATGACGCCCAACGGTCTTGTCGCTGATGAAGAGCTGTTCGGCGACTTCGCGGTTGGTGGCGCCGCGCGAGATCGCGCTCAGGATCTCGATCTCACGCTTGGTCAGGCCGCCCGGCGACGTCGATCCGCAGATCCCAGCGGGTTCGACACCGAGTTGGTCGTAGATGCTCTGCGCGGTCGCGGCGTCGGCGTCGGCCACCTCGTCGTCGCCGAGCGCTCGATGCGCGATCGCCATCCATTCGTAGATCTGGGCCGTCTCGTATCGCGACTTCTGGATCCGGTATTCGAGTAGCGCCGATTCCAACGCCCCGAGCGCCTCGGCGTGCCGAGCCCGCTGCACCAGGATCGCACCACGGGCGTGCGCCGCCCAGGCCCGAAAACCGGGCGTGCCGAAAGCCTCTGCGCCGTCCTCCAATTCGCGGCAGTGTCGCTCGGCCTCGTCGAGGCTGTTGCGCGCCAGCGCGATCTCGACGGCCCCGCGCAGCAGCCGCATCCGGCCCAGCCGGTCCTCACCCGCCAACGCGACCCGCAGGTCGGTCCACGCCGACTGGCTGTCGCCCTGCCGGCAACGCAGCAGCGACTCACCGGGTTGCGGCTCGATGCCCATGGCCCGGGCGCGCGCGAAGGCGGAGCCGGCGCCTTCGGCATCACCCCGCAGCCGTCGCACCTCGCCCAGTTGGTAATAGCCCTCGCCGGCGGCCCAGCTGTTGACGTCCTCCAACGCCTGGCTGGCCGCGACGAGCCGATCCTCCAACAGCCGGTAGTCGTCGGTAGCGGCCTGGAGTTGGAGACGGTGCACGTCGCATACCCCGCCGTAGTTGTCGGACCCGGCGAAGTCGTCGCACCAGCGCTCCATCGACTGCGTCAAGGCGTACATGCGGGGAAAGTCGGCCAGCCGATGGCATTGGTTCAGCAGCACACAGTAGATGTCGCCGGCCCAATCGATCGGAACCTGGTCGGCCAGCACCGGCAGCATCGCCTCGTCGATCAGGCCGTACGCCTCGACCATCCGGGCTTCACTGATCGCGGCGAGCGCCTCGGCGACCTGGCCCAGCGCCGACACTGCGGGACTGTCCAGCCTGCTGCCCACCTCCCGAAGCGTCTGCGCCCGCTGCGGGAGCGACTGGGTATCTCGGCTCATCAACGCCGCGATCGCATCCAGGTAGGCCAGATATCCGTGGGTCGCGCCCTCGGGCGTGCCGTCGAGCAGGCGTCGCGCGCGGTTCATCCAGCCTTGCCCGATATTGAGATCGCCGCGGGTCAGCCATGCCAGGGCGAGGTCGACCGCCTTCATCGCGGCCGACGCTGGATCGGTGCGGGCCAACAGCCCGAACACCCGCTCGGCGACCCGCAACGACTCCTTGCCGCGGCCCAGCCGCCAGGCCGCGACGGCCATCGCGTCCAGGTCGTCAATGCCCAGCGGCACGTCATCTCCGGCCCGTACGAACGCCTGGTAGCAGGCGTGCCAGTCCCGCCGGGTGTACGCGATCCGTGCCGCCATCAGCAGGTCGGTGTGAGGGTCTGTGCGCATGGCCATGTCGATCACATCAACGGTATCTCCGGACAGGCCACCCCGTAGGTTGTACCCATGAGTCAGACGGTGCGCGGAGTGATCTCCCGGAAGAAGGGCGAACCGGTCGAGGTGACCGATGTCGTCATCCCCGATCCGGGCCCGAGCGAGGTGGTGGTCGACGTGATCGCCTGTGGCGTCTGCCATACCGACCTGACGTACCGCGAGGGCGGCATCAACGACGAGTACCCGTTCCTGCTCGGGCACGAGGCCGCGGGCACCGTCGAGTCGGTCGGACCGGACGTGACGGCGGTTGCGCCCGGCGATTTCGTGATCCTGAACTGGCGCGCGGTGTGCGGCCAATGCCGAGCCTGTAAGCGCGGCCGTCCGTGGTACTGCTTCGACACGTTCAACGCCCAGCAGAAGATGACGCTGACCGACGGAACGGAGCTGACGCCGGCGCTGGGCATCGGGGCGTTCGTCGACAAGACGCTGGTGCATGTCGGCCAGTGCACGACGGTCGATCCGTCCGCCGACCCCGCCGTGGCCGGGCTGCTGGGCTGCGGTGTGATGGCAGGCATCGGCGCGGCGATCAACACCGGCGCCGTCGGCCGTGATGACACCGTCGCGGTGATCGGTTGCGGCGGTGTCGGTGACGCCGCGATCGCCGGTGCCCGGTTGGTCGGCGCGAAGAAGATCATCGCCGTGGACACCGACGACAAGAAGCTCGCCTGGGCCCGCGAATTCGGCGCGACCGACACCATCAACGCGCGCCAGACCGACGTCGTCGAGGCGATCCAGGAACTTTCCGACGGTTTCGGCACCGACGTCGTGGTCGACGCCGTCGGCCGACCGGAGACCTGGAAGCAGGCGTTCTATGCCCGTGATCTCGCGGGCACCGTTGTGCTGGTGGGTGTTCCGACTCCCGATATGCGGCTCGATATGCCGCTGGTCGACTTCTTCTCGCGCGGGGGTTCGCTGAAGTCGTCATGGTACGGCGACTGCCTTCCCGAGCGGGACTTCCCCACCTTGATCAGCCTCTACCTGCAGGGCCGGCTGCCGCTGGAGAAGTTCGTCTCCGAACGCATCGGGCTCGACGACATCGAAGATGCGTTCCACAAGATGCACGCCGGCGAGGTGCTGCGCTCCGTGGTGGTGCTGAAATGAATGCTGGACGACAACGCGACATCACCCGTGTGGTGACCCACGGCACCTTCGAACTCGACGGCGGCAGTTGGGAAGTCGACAACAACATCTGGATCGTCGGTGACGACTCAGATGTGGTGGTGTTCGACGCAGCGCACGACGCCGCGCCGATCGTGATGGCGGTCGGCGGCCGCAACGTCGTCGCGGTGGTCTGCACCCACGGCCACAACGATCACGTCACGGTGGCACCCGAGCTGAGCGATGCGCTCGATGCCCCGGTGCTGTTGCACCCGGCTGACGACGTGTTGTGGCGGATGACGCATCCGGACAAGGATTTTCGCGCTGTGGACGATGGCGAAACATTGCGTGTTGCCGGTACCGAACTACGCGCTATGCACACCCCCGGGCATTCACCCGGATCGGTCTGCTGGTACGCGCCGGAGCTGGACGCGGTGTTCAGCGGCGACACCCTGTTCGAGGGCGGCCCCGGCGCGACCGGTCGGTCGTTCTCGGACTTCCCGACCATCCTGGAGTCGATCGCCGGCCGGCTCGGCGCACTGCCCGGCAACACCGTGGTTTACACCGGCCACGGCGACTCCACCACCATCGGCGACGAGATCGTGCACTACGACGAGTGGGTGGCCCGCGGCCACTAACGCTCCTTCCCGCGAGCGTGCGTGTCTGCGGCCGACACTCCGGGCGATTCCGTGCAGCAACGCACGCTCACCGCGGCGCGAGCGTGCGCAGCGTGCCCGCGATTGGCGGCGTGTCACAGTGCAGACACCTTCGCTCGCGAGGACTTGGCGAGGCAGGAGATCGCTAGCCGTCGAGGATCGCCGTTGCTCGGCCTCGAACTGATCGCCACACGGCGGCTGTGAAGACTACCGTGGTCGCCATGTCTGACAAGCCGTCAGCCGTGCCCGAGTCGACCGTTGTGGTTCGGCCGGAACCGATGGAAAGCGCATCCTACACCGCCGGTTCGCGCTTGCAGGCCGCCGGGTTGCGCCCCGCGGTAATGCTTTTCGAGCAGGCGGCCGACGTGGTCCCGCTCCCCCGGGCGCCGCAACCGATCGGGATCGCCGACTACGGCGCATCGACCGGCCACAATTCGCTGTTGCCGATCGGTGCGGCCATCGCGGTGCTGCGCCGGCGCACCCGGCCCGACCAGTCGATCCTGGTGGCGCACACCGACGTTCCGGACAACGACTTCACCGCGCTCTTCCGGACACTGGCCGAGGACCCCGACACCTACCTGCGCGGGGACTCCGCGACATTCGCCTCGGCAGTCGGACGGTCCTTCTATAACCAGATCTTGCCGTCAAACAGCATCAACCTGGGCTGGAGTTCGTGGGCCATCCAGTGGCTGAGTAAAACGCCGGCGCCCATCCCCGACCATGTGCTAGTGGCCTACAGCTCCGACGAGGGGATTTTCGCGCAATATGCCAAACAGGCCGCGCACGACTGGCACGAGTTCATCGCGTTCCGGGGTCGAGAGCTACGCCGCGGAGGCCGATTGGTGGTGATGACGCCGGCCGTCGACGACGAGGGCGAGTTCGGCTTCCGCCCGCTGTTCGCAGGCATACTCGATACGCTCGACGAACTACGGGGTGCCGGATTCCTCACCGAGGACGAAGTGCACCGGATGTGCATTCCGATAGTTGCGCGTAGCGCGGCGGACTTCTTCGCGCCCTTTGCCCCGTCCGGACGTTTCGAGCAGCTACAGATCGACCATCTCGAGGTGTTCGATGCCGAAGATCGGTTCTGGTCGCAGTACCAGGTCGACGGGGACGCAACGGCTTTCGGTGCGCAGTGGGCCGCCTTCGCCAGGGCAGCGGTACTCCCGACGCTGGCGAGCGCGCTCGAGGGTGGACACGCGGACCCGCGCCGCGAGCAGTTCTTCGACCGGCTGGAGGCCGGGGTCGCGGCGCGGCTGGCGGCGGCGCCGGAGCGGATCCAGATTCAGTTGGCGCACCTGGTGTTGATCAAACGGCCGAAGTAGCCGTCAGGGCCGCATTTCGTAGGCGCCGTCGTAGGCCCTGACGCGTTCCCAGACCCGGCCGAAGCGCTCGGGGTCGGACACCGGCTTGCGAATGGCACCGAGGGCCCAGTCCTGCTGTGCCTGCGTCGAGCTCGGCTTGCCATGCAGCGCAACGGCATACGTGCTGAAATCGCGGATCTGGAAGTCGAATATCGCATCGACGATGTCGTCATCGAGCCCGGCCAATGCGGCCTGCTCGAGAATCAGCTGGCCATATACGATGAGCGAGAACAGGTGCCCGACATCGAGCAGGAAGTCCAGATCCTTCTGCTGATCGGCATCGGGCGCGGCGGTCGCGAGAAGCGCCTTGAATGCCTGTGCCTGCTCGTAGAATCGCGCGACGTTCGGGATGCTCGCATGCTTCTCGTACACCGGTGTCCAGTCGGCGAACTGCACCTTGCCCGCACCGCGAGTCGGTCCCTGATTCCAGAAGAAGACGTCGTCGGCGGGATCGTTGCGGGCCGGGATCTCCGGATAATCCTTCGGGTTGAACATGTAGTTGGGCATGAACTTCAGCACCAGGCCGACGTTCACGTGCACCGTGCCTTCCAGCCGCGGTAGCGTCCCGATCAGCTGCGCGACCTCGCGGAACATCGTGTTCTTCTCGTATCCTTTGGCGGCGACCACGTCGTGCAGCAACCGCAGCACCGTCTCGCCCTCCATCGTGACCTTGGCCTTGGTCATCGGGTTGAACAGCAGATAGCGCCGGTCGTCGAGGCTCGCGCTGCGGAAGTAATCCACCGACCGCTGGCTGAACAGCTTCATCGCAACCAGTCGCGCATAGGCGTCGACGAAGTTCGACCGCACGTGTGCGAAGTCGGTCACCGGGTTGCCATACAGGATGCGGTTCTGCGCGTGCGTGATCGCCTCATAGAAGGCGTGCTCGGCCATGCCGATCGAAGCCGAACACAGGTTGAACTTACCGACGTTCACGGTATTCAGTGCTGCCGCAAAGGCTTCCACACCGGTGTGCAGGATGTCCTCGGCGCGCACCGGGTAGTTCTCCAGGCGGAACGTGCTCACATATATCTGCATGTGTACGACGTTGCCGATCAGGTGGTAGTTCTCGTGCCTGCTGTCGGCGGCAAAGAAGACGTACGCGTCGTTGCCGTCGATGTCGCCTCGCCTGCCGAATACCGACACCATGCTCGCGACGTTGCCGTTGCCGATGTAGTACTTCTCCCCCGATGCCCGGTAGAGGACGCCGTTGGCGCGGTCCTCCTCGCTTGCGGGGGTCAGGACCATATCGGTGTTGTAGACGTCGGCACCGTGCTCGCGCTCGGACAGCCCGAACGCCATCACCTGGCCCGCCTCGAGGTCATCGGCGGCCCTGAGTTTGGCGTCCTTGTTCTCGCTCTGCCAGATCGGGCCGAGACCCAGGATGGTGACCTGTTCGGTGTACCAGTAGGTCAGGCCGTAGAACCCGAGGATCTCGGCGAGGGCGGCGTTGCGCGCGGCGTCCCAGCGCTTATCCGGATTGGCTCCGCCGAAGTCGGACGGTGTCAGGAAAGTCGCGAACAGCTTCTCGCGCTTGACGAACTCGACGAAATCGGCGGGCCACTCCGCCGCCAGGTCGTCGTCGAGGATGCGCTTCTTGCCCTGGCTCTCGAACCAGTCGATGGTCGCGCGCAATAGCCGTCGGGTTTCGGCGTCGAACTGCTGCGGGTCATAGGTGTTCGGATCGAACAGCAACCCGTCGGTCTGCGTCATGACGCGAGCCTAGGGCGTGCTTCGCGGCTACGGAGCCGGTTGTGGCTGCGGCGGACCGATCGGGATCGTCACTCCGGGCAGGATCGGGATCTCCGACGGAACGCCCGGCGGGAGGGGCTGCTGGGTCGGCGGCGGCGCCTGCGTCGTGGGCGGTGGGGGTGGCGGCGCCTCGGTGGTCGGTGGCGGAGGCGGCGGTGGAGCCGGTGTCTGCGTCACCGTTCTCCGCGGTGGGGCGACCGTGCGGGTGACGGGCGGCGGCGTGTACGGCGGCGGGGCTACCGTCGGCGGCGGCGCGGCGGGCGTTGGGGTGGGGGTCAGCGTGGTCGTCGTGACGGGCTCCGTCGTCGTTGTTTCCGACACGGTGGCGTCGTCGCGCAACAGGAACCACCAGGCCGCGACGAGGGCCGCCACAATCGCGACCAGACTCAGGGCCAGCACCGCGCCGGGTCGTCGGTGCCAGGGCAGCGGGGCGGCCTCGTACTCCTCGGTTTCCGGTTCGGTGAATTGCATTTGCGGACGCGGACCGCCCACCGCGTCGGTGTCGGCCATACCGGAGTAGTCGTACGGATCGGTCGGGGCGATGTCGGGTATGTGTTCGGCGTCCGACCAAGCGAGCGCCCGGAAGGTGCTTGACGCCATCTCGTCCGGCGCTACCTCCGGCGCCATCTGCGTGGCGGCCACGGCGGCTGCCGGAGCGGCCGCGGCCAGCGCCGTCATGCCCTCGTCAGCGGGCCGGACGGCCTTCAGGCCCGCGCCGATGGCCGCGGTCAACTCCGGCTGTGCGGTGGTGACGACCGGCACCCGGAAATGCTCGGACAACGTGGTGGTGACGATCGGCAGCCGGGCTCCCCCGCCCACGGACGCGACGGCAGCGAGCGCGCCCGCCCCTTTTCCGCTGCGGTCCACGGTTTCCTGCAGGACGCCGACGAAATCGGTCAGCGGCTGCTCGATGGCGTCATCTAGCTCGTTGCGGGTGAGGCGGACGTCACCCCGATATCCGGGCAGTTCGGCCACCAGCGTGGTGACCGCGGCGGTGGACAGGCGTTCCTTGGCTCCCCGGCTCTGCCCGCGCAGCCTCGTCAACGACCCGATCGCGGAGGTGCTCGACAGGTCGATCGATCCCGCCTCGGATAGGCCGCTGAGGACGTGCGTCAACACGGCCTGGTCGATCAGATCGCCGGACAGTTCGGTGTGGCGGACCGTCGGGCCCAGGGGTCGAAAGCCGTTGGCGGCGTCCACCACGGTGATGCTGGTGCCGCTGCCACCGAAGTCGCACAGGGCGATGACTCCGCGGGTGGGAAGGCCGGGATCGTCCTGCAGCGCGGTGAGCGCGGCGGTGGCGTCGGGAATCAGCGGCACCGGCTTCGTCCCGCCGAATTCCGGGATCGCGGCCAGGGCTTTGCGCAGCGCCTCCACGGTGTCCGGGCGCCAGTGCGCGGGATGGGTAACGGCCACCGGGTCGGCGGGTGCCCGGCTGTCGTTGACGACGTTGAGCATCGCCCGCAACGCCTCGGCGAGCAGCACCTCAGCACGGTGCGTCGAACCGTCGGACGCGACGATGCCCACCGGATCGCCGACGCGGTCCACGAAATCGGTGAAGATCAGGCCACGCTCGTTCGGGTTGAGCTGGGGATTCTCGCTGGGAACGCCCACCTCGGGCGGTCGGTGCGGAAAATGGGTCACCACAGCGGACCGCGTCACCGCGGCCCTGCCCACTACGACTGCCGTCAGGTTGGTCGCGCCAACCGACAGCCCTACCCCATCAGCCATCTCATCCAATCCCGAGCCAAACCCTATCGGTAATCCATCTCGAATGCCGCCTAGGGCGTTACTCAGCGGGTGACTTCTCTGACGGCTGGAAGCCGCCAGCTTCTTTTCACACCGCTTGGGTGTGAAGGGCCAGTCCAGCCCGCAAGATGTTGCGTGCGGCATGCTCGTCGGCGGCTGCGCTGTGTCCGCAGCGTTGGCAACGAAATTCCGCTTGGGTGACGCGGTTCTCGGGGGCTGCGTAGCCGCAGTTCTCGCAGCCGTCGGAGGTGTGGCAGGGATCGACCTCAATCCAGGCGCGCCCAGCGTCTTCCGCTTTGGCGCACAGTATTGAGACGAACTGACCCCAGCCAGCGTCACTGATACTTCTGTTGAGTCCGGACTTCGCCCGGGCACCATTGGGCAGAAACTGACGCGGATTCTCCGGATCGGCAACGGGTTTCGCCCGGCGCAGCATGTTGGCGATCCGTAGGTCCTCCACCACCAGCAGGTCATACCCTTCGGCGAGCGCGCGGGCCTGTTTGTGGTGAAAGTCTTTCCGCTGGTTGGCGATCTTGCGGTGCCGCGCGGCCACCGTGTCACGCTTGCGGTCACGGTTGCACGAACGACGGTTGGCGCGCTGCAACCGCTGCTGCGCCGCGGCTAACCGGTCAGCCGCCACCCGGCCCCAGCGTGGATTGTCCACACCGGTCCCATCACTGAGCGTCGCGTACCGCACGATCCCGACATCGACACCGGCCTGCCGACGAGTCGCCGGCAGCGGGTTGGCCGGCACGTCGTCACAGGACAGCACCACTATCCAGCGCCGCCCTTGGCGTTTGATCTGGATCGTCTTCACCCGCCCCAGCACCTGGCGGTGCAGATGCACCTTCACTTGACCGATGCCTTGCAGATACACCCGCCGCCGATCAGGCAGCCAACGGGCACCGTCGCCGTCCTTGGGCCACTCCACACTGTCGAACCGAGCCGCACCCTTGAACCGTGGATAGCCCGGCGTCTGCCCGGCCTTGACCCGGCGGAAGAACCCGTCGAACGACTTGTTGAGCCGTCGCAGCGTGGCCTGTTGACTCGAGAACGACCACACCGCCACATCCGGCCGTACCGACCGGATCTCGGTGAGCTGTGCGGACTGGTCCCCGTACCGGATGCGGGTCTTGCTGTGCGACCACCCATCCCGACGTTCCTGCAGAGCAGCGTTGTACAACTCGCGGTGCGACGCGACACACGCCGCCAGTGCCATGTGCTGACGCGAAGTAGGGCGCAGCCGGAACACGTACGCGCGTCTCACGACGCCACCGCATCCCACCGGTGCTCGATGTAGCGGCGCACCCTCGACTCCCAGACCTACCCGACCGACGCGGCGAAATACGACGGCGACCACAACACTTTGGCGTGGTTGCAGATGTGCGGGAACTCGACGCGCAGCAGCCGGGCGGTGCGACCCATCCTACGAACCAACACCGACAAAACCCGGCGGTCACACACTGGTCACCAGCCCCGATCCCCCCGACGGCTAAAACCGCCGATCCACTCGGGGCTCAGCGGATGGTGCCCGCCCCGCCAATCAGGGGAAGGTCCAGGGCGGTGACCCATCCCGGCGACAGGTCGTTGACCGCGGGAACGGCGTTAAGCGCGCGCATCCCCGTTGCCAGACAGCCGGCGGCCGCGGCGTCGCGCCCGGAACCGTCGGTGAACCGAAAGGCCGTCTCCTGGAAGATGCTTGGCGTGCCCTCGATGTCCACGCGGTAGACGTCGTTCTCGTTGCCCGACGGCCAGTCCGGCGCCGCGTCGTTGCCGATGCGGTTGACGTGCTCGAGCTGGATGCGGGTTTCGCCCTGGTAGACGCCGTTGATGGTGAACCGCACCGCGGCGACGTTTCCGGGCGCAATGATGCCCTTGGCCGTCTTGCGCTCGGTGGCGGTGACCCACTTCTCCCACGTCGTCGTCATCTCGTCGAGCATGATGCCCGCCGCATGCGCGATCATCGGAACCGTTCCGCCCCAGGCGAAGATGAGAATGTCGGGCGTTTCGAGGAGCGGCCGGTATTCCGGCGGCTTGCCGATGCCCATCTCGCGGTCGTAGTCGCCCTCGTAGTTGGTGTAGTCCAGCAGCTCCGACGCCCGCACCCTGCGAACCTCCGAGCACAGGCCCATCAACGTCATCGGAAACAGGTCGTTGGCGAAGCCCGGATCGATGCCGGTGGTGAAGCACGAGGATTCGCCGAGCTCGCAGGCCTCGGTGATGGGTTGGATCCAGTTCGGGGGATTCAGGTGCATGGTCGGCCACACCCAGGGCGTCATCGCGGTCGAACAGACGTCGATTCCGGCCCGGAGGAAGCGGGTGATCAGCGCGATGTTGTCGTCGGCGTGCGCCGCCGTCGGGCCGTAGTGCACCAGGGCGTCGGGCTTGAGGTCGATCAGCGCGTCGACGTCGTCGGTGGCGATCAGACCCAGCGGCGCGCCTAGGCCACAGATTTCGCCGACGTCGCGGCCCACCTTGTCGGGATTGCTCACCCCGACACCGACGAGTTCGAAAAGCGGGTGCTTGACGACTTCCGCGATCACCATCGATCCGACGAAACCCGTGCCCCAGACCACAATTCGTTTAGTCATCGACTGCCTCTGCACGGGCTCATTACCTCACCGGCAGAGCCGCAGGCCGCCTGGCTCGCATTGCAGCGGATAACGCTGGACGGGGATTGGCAGCGGCTTGTCAAACTTCAGCGTGAACGGCTCCTTGGTCAGCCCCGCCGGCACTCCACAAACTGCGTTGTGTGCAGTCGTGTGAGTGCCGGTGAGCGTGACGTCGTCGAAGGCATAGGTCTCGGTGGTGGGGGCCTTGCTGCCGTCAGGGCACACGAAGCCCTCTCGCTTGGTGGTGGTGAAGGTCCATCTGCCGCCCGTCAACCGGGCATCTCCACCGAAGTTCTGGACGTCCAGCTCATGGCTGGTCTTGGCGTTCGTTGCACTGGTGATATGCAGAGTGCAGGCGACCGGAAGGTACAGCGGTTCCCGCAGATCCCCGACCACGTTCACGCATATCGGATAGATCGTCCAGGTCGCGACCGGCAGTCCGGGCTGGTTGTAGATGTAATTGCCCTCCATGACCTGTTCCGCGGAGGAGGGACTCGCCAACCCCAGGGCTGAGCCGGCAAGTACAACGGCAACGGCTAGCACACGAGCGATCGTCCTCATGTCCCTCCCTCAGGGTGTTGCAAGGAGTATCACAGCGCCATCGCCGCAGCATCAAGGATTTGCGGCTTAGTTGACCAAGGCCGCAGCTTCTCTAGACCCCCGCTGGTGGCCAGACTCCGATGATGAGAGCCATCGCCGTGATCGTGATGAACTCGTTGAGCGCGCTGAGCGCGGTGATCTTCAGCGATCGGGTGTCGAAGATGTCGTGAACCAGCATCCGCGCGACGGTGAAGCTCAACCAGAGGATCCACCCGGTCACCAATGCCGAGACGAGGAAGCTGCCGCCATAGAACTCGTAGGCCAGGTACGTGGTGCCCGCCAGCACCCAGGCGGTGAGAAAACTGGCGACGACGACAACCGGATAGACCAAAGGTGAACCGCCCTGGACGGTTTCGTCGCTATGTCCGACCAGTTCCATCCAGGTGCGGCCAAACACGGCCCGGTGGTAGAAAACGAGGCCGATCACCATGCTTGCGATCAACGCCACCAAGACCGCGAGATAGTTGATTTCCGGCACCATGGCTAACCCCCGTCGGGCGGGAAGAGACTCGCCGGTGAGTCGGGCTCGTCGAGGTCGACCTCGAAATACGGCAGCAACAGACTGTCGGCGGGCGCATCGTCCATGCCCTCGGGTGCCGTCGAACCCGGAGTCTCGTTGAGGACAATCGGGTCATAGTCCACGCTGTAGCGGTCATCGGCCCCTTCGGTGCTAGCCGGCCCTGGCCCACCCGGCGCCGGGTCCGCAGGCTGGTATCGGTCCAGAAACCAGTCATCGGCAGGTTTGCCGTCGGGCCCCTGCTCCCCAGGCAGGTACCGCCCATAGAACCCGTCCTCGGCAGACGGGCCCTCCGCCGGTGCCTCGCCGAACACCTCGTCCAGCGTGATGCCGTGGTGATCGGCCACGGCCGGCTGCAGATTGGCGACGAGATCGCCCTCGCCGAGTGCAAGATCCGGCGGTACGGCGCTCGCCGCGACCGCCTGCAGCTGGGCGGGGGTCACATTGGGGAAGCCGGCGTCGTTCAGCGCCTGGGCGGGTGCTTCGATGAAGGCCTGCGCTGCTTCAGGACTGCGGTATAGACCAAGCATGTAGTCGACCAGAGTTGCCATATTCGTGCCCTTCGACATCCCGGGCAAACTTCACGGCTGCCCGTGAGTTAACGATAGGCGCAGAAACTGACGCCGGTGCGAGTTTTGCTTCCCCGAGCGGTTGATTCGGTCCGCGGTGTGCTGCGCATCTTCTAGACTCCCGCCATGGTCAGGCTGGTGCCGGCGCTTGCGCTCTGCGCGGTCGTCACGTTCGGCGCGATGACGACCGGTTGCACGAGCACCGTCGAGGGTGCGGCCGTCAGGGCCCAAGGCTCCGTCCCCGCGGACGACGTGCCGCCGTTCGACGAGTCGGACCTGGATGGACTGCTGCTCAGCAATGATGAGCTCAACTCGATCGGCGGGGTCGAATGGGAGTCGTTCTATGCCACGGACGAGCTGAATGAAAACGCAGATCTGGTATCGAACCCCGACTGCCTGGGAGCGGTATATCCCGGCGAGAACGATGCCCACGTCGACAGTGACTGGACGGCGGCTCGCGACGAGTTGCTCATCGATGCCGCTGGCGA
>NZ_JBOGDB010000208.1:0-3306 GCF_050701515.1 Mycobacterium sp.
GTGGCGGGTCCCGCTGCTCGTCTCGCGCTGGTCGGCGCGGGCGACGAGGGCGGGCACAGCGTCATCGATCAATCGGTCGTCGACCTGGCCGGCGGCGACGCCACGGAGAACCTGACCGAAACGATCGCCGGGACGAATCACCTGCTGGCCGAGGGTGGCCACCGGCTGCTGGCCACTCAGGTGTGCTGGTCCGACGAGGCCCTCGCCGAGGAACTGCGCCAGCTGCTGGCCGGTGCCGGCGTCAACGGCGTTGCGACCGTCACGCCGGCGGAGGCGGCGACGGCGTTGGTGCGCAATATGCCCCAGCACGGGCAGCACGACTCGGCGCTCCTGTTGGTCGAAGACGACGCCGCGACGCTGTCGATCGTCGGTGCCGACGATGTCACGACGTCGGTCGTGGCGGCAGAACCCCTCGCGGGTTCCGACGCCGTCACGGCGTGCCGCACTTTGCTCTACCGGCTTCGTGACGAGCCCGGTTCGGCCGACGACATCTACCTGGTGGGTGGCTCCGACGACATCACCGGGGTCGCCGATCAGTTGCGATCCGGATCGCCGGTTCCGCTGGAGGTGCCCGCGGATCCGGGCTTTGCGTTCGCGCGTGGAGCGGCTTTTGCCGCGCCGGCGTTCGGTGTCGGAGATGCTGCGATGACGGCACCGAGTCCGCAGCTGGGTTCGCAGTTGGCGTACTCGATGGCCGACGATTCAGGACCCCTCCCGGTCGAGCTCACCGGCAACTACAGCGAAGCGGTGCCGATGCAATCGGCGATGGCGCCGCTGAGCGCAACCGCCGACGAGTACGAGGAAGTCGAAGAGGACATGGCGCCCGCGGCGCGGCCGCGGTTGTTGTTGGTGGGCAGCACCATCGCCGGCGTGGTGGTATGCGGATTCGCCGCACTGGCGGTCACGGTGGCCATCGGCATCCGCCCGACGGTGGCTCAGCAGCCGGTGCCACACGAGGTCGACACCCCGGTGCAGAACAAGTACCTGCCCTACGTACCGACGGAAGAGGTGAAGCCCGGGCCGACGGGTCCGGTGCCGGTGAATGCGCCCGTCGAAAATCCGAGCAGTGGAATCTCGGAAGGCGGCCCGGGTGGGTCGACCACCCACATCATTCAGGAAGTCCTTCCGGGCGATCCGCCGCCAATCGGCAACCCGCCGGGCCTACCGCCGCCGCCAATCGGCAACCCACCGCCGTTGCCGCCGCCCGGATTCCAGATGCCGCAGATCCCGATGCCCGACATCCAGATCCCGGTGATCCTCCCGCCGTCCAACCCTGGGTCATCCGAGGGAAACCCCGGGCTGACTGGGACCGGCCAGGGTCAGGGGATCCGCTCGGGTGAGGGGACCGGCTCGGAGGAGGGGACCGGCCCGGGTGAGGGGACCGGCCCGGGTCAGGGAACCGGCACGATCGAGGACTCGCAGGATGTGGGGAACCCGCCGCCACCGCCACCGGTCAAGCAGGATGACCCGCCGCCGCCCGTCGCAGTCCAGCCACCCCCACCGGTGGCCCCGCCGGCCGCGGAGTACGACCCGCCGCCGGCAGCCCCGGCAGCGCCACCAGCCCCCGTCATTCCGCAGTTGCCGAAGTTGCCGGCGCTCGGCGGCGGCGGGAGCCCGTCCGACACCGGGTCGTCGGACACCGGCAGCCCTCCCTCGAGCTCCGCGCCGCTGATCCCCTTCTTGCCCGCGCCGTAACCGACGGTCAGAGGTCGTTGAGGCTGAGAATGCCGTCCTCGACCGCCCGGGCGAGCAGTGCCGACTTGGTCGGCGCCGGCCGTCCCACCGCGGCGTACTTTGCCCGGGCGCGTTGCAGGTGAGTCCGCACGGTGGTGGGTGCGATATAGAGGCGCTTGCCGACCAGTTCCTTGCTTTCGGTCTGGAACCAGGCGACGAGCACCTCCTTCTCCCGCTCCGAGAGCTTCGTGCGGCCCAGCGTGCGGTCGTTCAGCAGCGCCTTGGCCATCCGCGGACCGAGGTAGGGCGTGCTGGAGTGCGCGGCATGGATGGCCTCGATCAGGTGCCGCTTGCCCTCCGACTTCACCAGGTAGGTGATGGCACCCAACTCCAGGCAGGACAAAATGACCTCATCCGCCGTCAAGTGCGAGTACACGATGACGCATTGTCCCGACGCGCCCAATTGGGACAGCGCGGCGAAATCGGGTCGATTGCCCTCGATCTGCAGATCGAGCAATACCACGTCGACTTCATCATTGGGAAGGTCGGGATAGCGGGCGAAGAATTCCTCAGGCTCCAAGAAATTGCCCACCAGCTGGATCGGCGGATCGGCGTCAGCACAAAATGCCTCGACACCGGCATGGACGACGTCATGATCGTCGATGACCGCGACCCTGATGGCCGGTCGCGCGTCGTCATTCTCGGGTGACAAGCTCGCGTTTCTCCCTCCGAACTGCACGAACACGTTCGCGAACCGGTTTCTCGCTAACTGTTGTATTCAATCGCAACGATCGCCGATCCGCGAGCCCCACCCGGTCGCCCAAATGGAGCAGCAAATGTCTGATCGGGTCCGTAACGACTGCGGGGAATGCCCATAAGTCGTAATTTCGTGCATATGCCGAGCCATTCGTCGGTAGCGGACAGCGCGTCACAGCGCCAGGTAATGCGCCGTGCGACGACGGTCGGCTTGTTGATGCGCAATACCGTCAACTTGGTGGTCGCGGCGGTCGCGCTGGCCGACCCCGCATCGGCTGCCCAGCCGCTGGGCGAGTGGCTGCTCGGCACGCTCGGAGTGTGGTCGCTGTACCGCATCGCGACGCGGTCACATCGCGTCGTGTTCGTCGTCGTCGACTACGCCCTCGTGCTCGCGGTCTGCGCCGCGATATCGGTGTTGGTGGCCGACCCGGTGTTCTACACGTACAACACGGCGCCCCAGGCTATCGCGGGAACGGCCGTCATCAGCTTCGCCGTCGTGCTGCCGGCACGGGTGAGCCTGCCGATGGCCGTCGTCGTGGCCGTCACGTATGCGGGCGGTGCAGCGGCGGTAACGGGTTGGGATCGTGTCGCCGACATCGGGGCGGTCTATTACTTCGCCCTGCAGTGGGCAACCGCGGCGCTGATTCGGATCATGCTGCTGCGGGTTGCCGCCGCGGTGGACCGGGTTGGCAGCGAACGCGAAGCCGCGACGCTCAATCAACGGGTCAGCGACGCCGTCCGCGACTACGAGCGCGAACAGCTGGCCCTGCTGCACGACACCGCGGCGTCGACGTTGTTGATGGTCGGTCAGGGCGCGCCCGTTCCGCCGCGACGGCTTGCCGCACAGGCCCAGCGTGATCTGGAACTGCTGCACGA
>NZ_JBOGDB010000209.1:0-5278 GCF_050701515.1 Mycobacterium sp.
CGAAACCAGCGATACGCAGTCACGCGCGCAACACCGTTGCGCTCAGCCCACGCCGCTAGATTCATACTTTCTGTTCCTACAGCACACCACCGACAACTACCGACCACTCAACCCGCAACAGCTGGCAGCCCCCACTCCTGGATCCGCCCGGGCATGAACTGGACGGGCAGCCCGGTGTGCCGGGCGACGTCGACGTTCGCGGCGAGGGTCGCCTGCTCGAACACCGCCGCCATCGCCATGAAGTCGCCGATCCGCGTCCCGATGCGGCCCTCACCCGACCCGCCTGGCCGGTTGAGCTGGACCCAAGCCATCGCCCGCGGCAGGTCGAATCGCACGTGGGCGCGGCTCGCGGCCACCACACTCGCGACGACCGCCCGGATGCTGCTGGGGACAGCCTCCATGTTTCGCATCCGCGCGAAGACGCGCCGTCGTGCGTCGGCGTGTGCTGCGATGTCGAAGGCGCGCTGCCAGTGCGGCTCGACCCAGCGGCCCTCGTCGGCGGCGAGCACATTGTCGATGTAGAGCTTCTCGAAGTAGGTGATCAGCCGGAAAATGAAGAGCGGATCGGTGAAGCTGCCGGCGTCGGCCTCCTCAATGGCACCCTCCGTGGTCCGGACATAGCTGTTGGTGAACCACCAACGGCTGTCGTGGGGACGGCCGCGATCGTCGACCATCCGTGCGGCTTGCTGCTCGAGCCGATTTCGCGCGGCAACCGCGTTCGCCCTCGCCGACGTCTCGGCGGCATCCTCGTCTGCCCGGTGCTGCAGCACAGCAAACAGTCTATTGTCGCGTCCGAAAATTTGCTGACGCTTCTACAGAATCTCGACGATGTCGTTCTTCAGGGCCTCGGCATCCGTGCCGAAGACCGCCTGGACGCTGTTGCCGACCTCGACGACGCCGGCGGCCCCGAGACTCCGTAGACGAGGCTGATCCACCTTGCTGGTATCGGCGACCTCCATCCGCAGCCGGGTAATGCAGGCGTCGACGTTTACCAGGTTCTCCCGGCCGCCGAGCGCGGCGATGACCTGCTCGGCCTTGCTCACCTTGGTCGTAGTGCCCGCTGCGCCGGCAGTCACGGAAGTGACCGAGTCGGCGCCCTCGCCGAGGTTCGCATCTTCGGAAGCCTCGAATTCGGCTTCCGGCTCGCGTCCCGGAGTCCGCATGTTCCACTTCGAGATCGCAAACCGGAACAGCAGGTAGTAGACGACGAAGAACACCACGCCCATGCCGATGAGCAGCGGGATGTTCTTCGCGGCAGGTGCGGTGCCGTAGAGCAGCAAGTCGATGAGCCCCGCGGAGAACGAGAAGCCCAGGTGAATATCGAGCAGGTAGGCGATGGCCAGGGAGAGTCCCGTGAGCAGGGCGTGGATGACATACAACGGGAACGCCACGAACATGAACGCGAATTCGAGGGGCTCGGTAATCCCGGTCAGGAACGCGGTCAGCGCCGCCGCCGACAGAATGCCGACCGCGAGCTTGCGCTGCTTCTTGTTCGCCATATGGATCATGGCCAGGGCGGCAGCGGGCAGCCCGAACATCAGAATCGGGTAGAACCCCGACGTGAGGATGCCGGCCGTCGAGTCGCCGGCAGCGAATCGAGTGAGTTCACCGGTGACGACTTCGCCGTCGGGATTCTGATAGTCGCCGTAGATGAACCAGACGTACGAGTTGGGGATGTGATGAAGACCGAACGGAATCAGCATGCGATTGGCAAAGCCGTAGACGAAGGCGCCAACCGCGCCCGCGCCGCCGATGAACTTGCCGAGGCCGGTGAGCCCGGCATCGAAGATCGGATAGAAGTAGCTCATGGCGAACGCGATGAACAGGCAGGCCAGTGACACCACGATCGGGACAAACCGCCTGCCCCCGAAGAATCCGAGGTAGGAGGGCAATTGGATGGTGTGGTAGCGGTCGAAGAGCCACGCGGTCACCAGACCGACCACGATTCCCGCGAACACGCTGTAGTTGATCTGGGCTTGTTCGCCTGCCTTGTCGACCTCGCCGGCGAGCACGATCGGCGACATGGTCTTGAACACCGCTTCCACCACCAGGTAGCCCACCACGGCGGCCAGTGCGGTCGAGCCGTCCGCCTTCCTGGCGAATCCGATGGCGACGCCGACGGCGAAAAGCAGGGGGAGGTTGGTGAACAGCGCTTCGCCGGCAGCGCTCATCGCCTTGAAGAACGGTCCGATGACCGGAGATTCGATTCTGCCCAGCAGGTCGGGTTGCCCGAGTCGCAGCAGGATTCCCGCCGCGGGCAGCACTGCGATCGGCAGCATGAGGCTCTTGCCCAGCCGCTGCAATTGTGCGAAGCCGGGAATGCGCAGACCCGACTTTCTCGGCGTCCCTTCAGCTTTCGTCGTGTCGCTCATCTCCGCTGACCCTCCTGTGCCGAAACCCGCCCGCCGCCGAAGCTCAGCGGAAGCTTAGAGGAAACCTCGAAGTCGAGACTGTCTTTCGGGCACGCTCGTATCGTTGGTGTGTGACTACGATGCCAGTCCTCGCCCCGGTCGGTGGACGTGCGGTTCTGCTTCACGAAGTCCCCGACCCGGTGTTTTCGGCGGGCATGGTGGGTTATGGTGCCGCGATCGATCCACCGCGCCGGGTTATCGACGCGGTCGCTCCGGTCAGCGGGAAGATCTTGAAGTTGATGCCGCACGCCTACATCGTGATGACCCCGGACAACGTCGGGGTTCTCGTCCATCTGGGTCTGGACACCGTCAAGCTGAATGGCGAAGGATTCACGACCCACGTCAGCCAGGGCGACCCCGTCACCGCGGGCCAGGTCATCATCACCTACGACGTCCCGGCAGTCGAGGCCAACGGGTTCAATCCCGTTGTCCCCGTTGTGGTCATGGACGAACGCCAACCCGGCAACATCATTGTGTCCGAAGCTGTCAAGGCGGGCGCTGATATCGATTCCGGTGCAAGCCTTTTCACGGCGAACGAGTAGATGGAAGTCGTCATCCTGCAGAACGCCAACGAGATTGGCGTGGTCGCCGCCGACGCGATCGACTCCCTGCTTAGTCGCAAACCGACCGCGGTTCTGGGCCTGGCCACCGGCTCGTCGCCGCGGGCGATCTACGACTTACTGGCGGCCCGCTGTGATACCGGCCTGATCTCATTCCGGCGGGCCCACGGTTTCATTCTCGACGAGTACGTCGGCCTGCCCGCCGACCATCCCCAGCGGTACCGCAACGTCATTGACACCGAGTTCGTGTCCCGGGTCGACTTCGCTCCCGGCGCGGTCCAGGGCCCCGATGGTCTGGCCGCCGACATCCCGGCCGCATGCGCGGCGTACGAGAACGCCATCCGCGCAGCGGGCGGTGTCGATCTGCAGATCCTCGGGATCGGCACCGACGGGCATATCGCGTTCAACGAGCCGGGGTCCTCGCTGGCCTCCCGAACCCGAATCAAGACGCTGACCAGACAGACCCGGATTGACAACGCCCGCTTCTTCGGCGGCGACCTGGAATCGGTGCCCACGCACTGCCTGACCCAGGGGCTCGCGACGATCATGGAGGTCCGTCACCTGATCCTGGTGGCGACCGGTCGCAGCAAGGCCGAAGCCGTGCATCACCTGGTCGAGGGCGCGGTCAGCGCGCTGTGGCCGGCGACCATTCTGCAGCTTCACCCGCATGTGACGGTGCTGCTCGACGAGGCTGCCGCTCGCCGGCTTCAGCTTGTCGACTACTACCGCGAGGCCTACCGCTCCAAGCCGACATGGCAGGGCATCTGAGACGCCACCATGTTGATGACCGCTGACACCCTAATCACGGGCCGAGAACTATTGCGGCCCGGGTGGATTGAGGTTTCAGGTAGCACTGTGCATGCGGTCGGCGCGGGCGCTGCGCCCCGGCCCGCCGACCGCGAGCTCGGCGCCGTGACGGTGGTGCCGGGCTTCGTCGACACGCATGTGCACGGCGGAGGAGGGGCGAGCTTCTCCACCGCTTCGCGTGCCGACACGTCGACTGCGGTGGCACTGCACCGCCGGTACGGCACCACCACAATCCTCGCCTCCCTCGTCACCGCCGGCCCGGCCGAGTTGCTGCGCCAGGTCGTGGAATTGGCCGACGACGTTCGTGCCGGCTTGATCGCCGGGATCCATCTGGAAGGGCCATGGCTTTCCACCACGCGGTGCGGCGCACACGAGCCGTCGCTGATGCGCGACCCGGACCCCGCGGAGATAGACCGCCTTCTTGATGCGGGTGGGGGGACCATTCGCATGGTCACCCTCGCGCCGGAACGCGACGGTGCGCTGGCAGCGATCGCGAAGATCGTCGATGCGGGCGTGGTGGCCGCCGTAGGCCACACCGAGGCGACCTACGAGCAGACGCGGGCGGCCATCGCGGCGGGCGCGACGGTGGGCACGCATCTGTTCAATGCGATGCGTCCGATCGATCGTCGTGAGCCCGGTCCGATCGTTGCGCTTCTCGAAGAACCGCGGGTGACCGTCGAACTGATAACCGATGGCGTGCATGTCGATCCCGCCATCTACCGACATGTCACGCACAGCGCGGGAGGAGAGCGGGTGTCGCTGGTGACCGACGCGATGGCCGCTGCCGGTATGCCCGACGGCGGTTATCGGCTTGGGCAGTTGGCGGTGGAAGTCGCGGGCGGGGCGGCTCGCCTCGCGGGAACGCAAACCATCGCGGCCAGCACCGCAACCATGGACCGCCAGTTCAGATTCGCCGTTGACCACAGCGGGTTTCCGCGTGACGAGGCGCTGTTGGCCGCCGTGCGTCAGGCATCGATCAATCCCGCCCGGGCGTTGGGTCTGCCGTGCCAGGGGCTCATGCCCGGGGCTACCGCCGACTTGGTGGTACTGGACTCAGGCCTCGCGGTGACGGGTGTGCTGCGGCGCGGATCGTGGATCATCGAACCCGAAACCGTTTCGCTAAGCGGATGACAGGAAAAGGAAGGCCGTAGTCGATGCCCCGGATACCCGCGGAGCTTGGCCTGACGGCCGAGGAGTTGGACGAGCTGATGACCACGTCGTGGAACATGCGCATAGCGACAATCGGACCCGGTGAGCGGATCAACGTCACGCCGCTCTGGTTCGGATGGGCAGCGGGGCGGGTGTACTTCTATTGCCGAGGTCAGAAAGTCGCCAACCTGCGGCACAGTCCGGTTTGCACTGTCCTCGTCGATCGCAATGAGCGGTTCCCGGAGCTTCAGGGCGCGATGTTTCAAGGTCATGCGACGGTGCTCGAGAATGCCGAACAAGAAGGCGCCGACCCGCATCTCGAAGAAGTGCGCTGGTTGATGGGAACCAAAT
>NZ_JBOGDB010000210.1:0-13472 GCF_050701515.1 Mycobacterium sp.
AGTTATGCCAGATCCTCGACGGACGCAGATTCGTTGCGCGACAAGTTGATTCCCAGGTTCGCGGCGGCGCGCTCCAGGTCCTCGTCGTCGCCGTCGCGCATCTCGATCGCAGCGCCGTCGCTAGACAGCACCTCCACGTTGAGGCACAGCGACTGCAGCTCCTTGAGCAGCACCTTGAACGACTCGGGAATGCCTGGCTCGGGGATGTTCTCGCCCTTGACGATCGCCTCGTACACCTTGACCCGGCCGACGGTGTCGTCGGACTTGATGGTCAACAGCTCCTGCAGCGTGTACGCCGCGCCGTAAGCCTGCATGGCCCAGCACTCCATCTCACCGAACCGCTGGCCACCGAACTGCGCCTTACCGCCCAGCGGCTGCTGGGTGATCATCGAGTACGGGCCAGTGGATCGGGCGTGGATCTTGTCGTCCACCAGGTGGTGCAGCTTGAGGATGTACATGTAGCCGGTCGTCACCGGGTACGGGAACGGTTCGCCGCTGCGGCCGTCGTAGAGCACCGCCTTGCCATCCTCGTCGACCAGCGTGTCGCCGTCGCGGTTGGGCAGCGCCGAAGAGAGCAGACCCTGTAGCTCCGCTTCGCGGGCACCGTCGAACACCGGAGTCGAGACGATCGTCTCCGCCTCGGCCTCCAACAGCTCCTTCGGGAGCCGCTCTGCCCATGATGGCGGATTGCCGGCCCCGTCCTTTTTAACCGTCCAACCGCTCTTGGCCACCCACCCGAGGTGGGTCTCCAGGATCTGGCCGATATTCATCCGTCGCGGCACACCGTGGGTGTTCAGGATGATGTCCACCGGCGTGCCGTCCGGCAGGAAGGGCATGTCCTCGACGGCCAGGATCTTGCCGATCACGCCCTTGTTGCCGTGCCGTCCGGCCAACTTGTCGCCGTCGGAGATCTTGCGCTTCTGCGCCACGTAGACGCGGACCAGCTCGTTGACACCGGCCGGCAGCTCGTCGTCGTCCTCACGGGAGAACACCCGGATGCCGATGACCTTGCCGGACTCGCCGTGCGGCACCTTCAGCGAGGTGTCGCGGACCTCACGGGCCTTCTCGCCGAAGATCGCGCGCAGCAGCCGCTCCTCCGGGGTCAGCTCGGTTTCGCCCTTCGGGGTGACCTTGCCAACCAGGATGTCGCCGTCGCGGACCTCGGCGCCGATGCGGACAATGCCGCGCTCGTCGAGGTCGGCCAGCACCTCATCGGAGACGTTCGGGATGTCCCGGGTGATCTCCTCGGCGCCCAGCTTGGTGTCGCGGGCGTCGATCTCGTGCTCCTCGATGTGGATCGAGGTGAGGATGTCCTCTTCGACCAGGCGGTTGGAGAGGATGATCGCGTCCTCGTAGTTGTGGCCTTCCCACGGCATGATCGCCACCAGCAGGTTCTTGCCGAGCGCCATCTCACCCTGTTCGGTGCAGGGGCCGTCGGCGATGACCTGACCGGTCTCCACCCGGTCGCCGGCGTCGACGATCGGGCGCTGGTTGGCGCAGGTGCCGTGGTTGGAACGGGCGAACTTACGCATCCGGTAGGTGTGCCGGGTGCCGTCGTCGGCCATCACGGTGATGTAGTCGGCGGACACCTCCTCGATCACCCCGGACCTGTCGGCGACCACCACGTCGCCGGCGTCGATCGCCGCGCGCAGCTCCATGCCGGTGCCGACCAGCGGCGCCTCGCTGCGCACCAGCGGAACCGCCTGGCGCTGCATGTTGGCACCCATCAGGGCCCGGTTGGCGTCGTCGTGCTCGAGGAACGGGATCATGGCGGTGGCCACCGAAACCATCTGGCGCGGCGACACGTCCATGTAGTCGACCTCGGCCGACGAAATCTGCTCGACCTCACCGCCCTTGCGGCGGACCAGGACGCGCTCCTCGGTGAACCGGCCCTTCTCGTCGATCGGCGAGTTGGCCTGCGCCACCACGTGGCGGTCCTCCTCGTCGGCGGTCAAGTACTCGATGTCGTCGGTGACCACACCCTTGACCACCTTGCGGTACGGCGTCTCGATGAAGCCGAACGGGTTGACCCGCGCGTACACCGACAGCGAGCCGATCAGGCCGATGTTCGGACCCTCCGGCGTCTCGATCGGGCACATCCGGCCGTAGTGGCTGGAGTGCACGTCGCGGACCTCCAGGCCGGCGCGCTCACGGGACAGGCCGCCCGGGCCCAGCGCCGACAGGCGACGCTTGTGGGTCAGGCCCGACAGCGGGTTGTTCTGGTCCATGAACTGCGACAGCTGGCTGGTGCCGAAGAACTCCTTGATCGCCGCCACCACCGGACGGATGTTGATCAGGGTCTGCGGCGTGATCGCCTCGACGTCCTGGGTGGTCATCCGCTCGCGGACCACCCGCTCCATGCGGGACAGGCCCACCCGGATCTGGTTCTGGATAAGCTCGCCGACGGTGCGCAGCCGACGGTTGCCGAAGTGGTCGATGTCGTCGGTCTCCACCGGCACCTCGACGCCGCCGGGGGCCTTCATGGTCGTGGTCTGGCCAGCCAGAGCGGCTTCGTGCAGGCGCACCAGGTACTCGATGGTGGCGACGACATCCTCTTCGGTCAGCGTCGAGGACGTGATCGGCGCGGTCGTGTTGAGTCCCAGCTTCTTGTTGACCTTGTAGCGGCCCACCCGGGCCAGGTCGTAGCGCTTCTCCTTGAAGAACAGGTTCTCCAGCAGGGTCTGCGCGGACTCCTTGGTCGGCGGCTCGCCCGGACGCAGCTTGCGGTAGATGTCCAGCAGCGCCTCGTCGGTGCCGGCGGTGTTGTCCTTCTCCAGCGTCGACATCATGATCCCGGAGAAGCCGAACCGCTCGGTGATCTGTTCGGTGGTCCAGCCCAGCGCCTTGAGCAGCACGGTGACCGGCTGACGGCGCTTGCGGTCGATGCGCACACCGACGGTGTCGCGCTTGTCGACGTCGAACTCCAACCACGCGCCGCGGCCCGGGATCACCTTGACGCTGTGCAGCGTCTTGTCGGTGGTCTTGTCGCGGGTCTCGTCGAAGTAGACGCCCGGCGAACGCACCAGCTGGCTGACGACGACGCGCTCGGTGCCGTTGATGATGAACGTGCCCTTCTCGGTCATCATCGGGAAGTCGCCCATGAACACCGTCTGGCTCTTGATCTCGCCGGTGTTGTTGTTGATGAACTCGGCCGTCACGAACAGCGGGGCCGCGTACGTCATGTCCTTGTCTTTGCACTCGTCGACCGGGGCCTTGACCTCGTCGAAGCGTGGATCGGTGAACGACAGCGACATCGATCCGGAGAAGTCCTCGATCGGCGACAGCTCGGAGAGCACCTCTTCGAGTCCGCCGGTCGGTTCGACGTCACCGCGGGCCTTGGCCTTGTCCTTCCAACCGTCGGAGCCGATCAGCCACTCGAAGGACTCGGTCTGCACGTCAAGCAGCCCCGGAACCTCGAGCGGCTCGCGGAGCTTGGCGAATGAAATTCGGTTGGGTGCTCCTGGAACGGAGCTAGGGGTAGAAGTAGTAGCGGACTTGCTCTGGCGGGAGACTGCCAAGATCTGCACCGGACCCTTCGTCGCGATATCTGCGTCGGTTCGGCTGGCGTTCTCCCAGTCCAGGGACCCCGAAACACGGCACGCAACTAGATGCTGAGCGCGGAACGGGGGCTCAGACTAGGACCACGGTGTCAGGTGCGGTTGGAGGTGGGCAGGGGGCAGCCAGCGCAACGTCCAACCATACCGCAGGACGGCGTATTCCTCAACCATCGCATGCAGGATTAACCCGGGCGCTGGCTGGCGTCCTTAACCCGTGCACACATGCTGCCCAACAGACTGGCCCTTCAGCGCCCGTCCGTCAAGAGTTGGCGGCGTGTTTGGTGTGGAGTTTTGCGTTAAAACGCCGATCTCTTGCCCCTCTGGGGCGGCGCAGCTGGCTGAACTGGAGGTAGGCCGTCGAGTCGATGAGGGCCTTGAGGACCAGATCGATGATGGTCAGCTGCGGGGCGGGCGCGGGCAGGATGTAGGCGTGCGCGACCCCCGCGGTGGTCTCGATGTCCGTCGTCGTTCCCAGCTCGCCATAGATACCGACGCGCGGCGCATTGGGATCGGTTTGGTACCAGTCGGTGATCCAGCCCTGGGCGATGACCTGGACGGCCTCGACGTTCTGCGGCTGGGGGAACCCCGTGGCCAGGCCAACCGCGAGCTGGGCCAACACATTGGTGGACTGCCATGCATCTGAGTGGTTGCCGTCGACCAGCCTGACTCCGACGAACTGATTCGGCCGTGCATTCACCAGCGCTGGCTCGGTGTCGCCGTAGCCGTCCAACACGTTCGGCTCCGCCCCGATCGCGTACACCGGGATGTCCGTCGGGATCTTCGCGACGCCGCGCGGCACCGCCCCGCCAATGGGCGAGATGTCGAGCAGCAGCACCCCGACCAGATCGTTGCGCGTCTCGTCATCCGGGGCGAATTCCGAGTAGTAGCCCGCCGCGCCCGCGGCGTGCATAGGATCTCCGCCTTCCATGCAGCCGTCGCAGGCGAAGATGTTCGTCGTTATCGACGGTGCGACGACGATGGCGTGGTTGCGCTCGGCGAGCTCGGCCGCCGTGACGTTGTAGAGGCCGGCCCTGGCGAAGCCGCCGTGCTGCAGGTAGATGAGCTTGGTCGGCGGGGGCCCCTCGGTCGGGAAGTACCAGTCCGCGTCCGCTGTGTATCCGTCACCGCAGTCAATCTCCAGTGGCGCCCGGACCACCGTCACCTTGCTGCCGTGCGGGACCGTGGGCGGACCTTCGAAGACCTTCACCACCGCATCGAAGACGTTGAAGAAGGCCGTCCCGATGATGTTGATAGGAGTCGGTCCCGTTGCGGCCATCGACGTGAGCGTGGGCGTCGCGCTCGCCGAGAGTGGTGCCGGCACCGCCGCGTCGCCGGTTTGTTCCAGTGACGGCGACGCGGCGGCGGTGTCGAACTCCCGTCGCGCCGCCGCCAGTAGCGTCCACCACTGCGGTTGTGCAGCCGGTGCCTCCGGTGTGGTGCTCGCGGCGAACGGGTTCAGCAGCGTGGTGACCACCGAGGACACTGCGGTGGCAATGGAGTCGACGACGTCGGGCTCGCTCGGCTCTGATGTCGGAACTGCACCTGCTGGCGTTTCAGGTACCGCAGCCGGCGTCACCGGGATGGGGTGGGCATCCAGCACGGGACCCTGGTAATCCGGCGGATCGCTGATCTCCACGACGCCGACCTGCTCGTCCACCGTTTCGCGCGCCGTGTAGGCAGATGTCGGAGCCGGGGTGCGCTTGTCTTGCACCGGGGTGCGCTTGTCTCGCACCGGGGTCCGCCGATCATTGGCCCGCAGCCGATCGGCGTCCTCGCCGTCGTTTCTGGCTATGTCGCGGTTAACGACTTCGCCGTCCTTATCGTTGTCGGTGGTGTGCTCGTCGTCAGTGGCCTGGCCTTTGTCCGCATCGGCACGGTCTTCGTCGACGTCGGGAACGGCGTCGTCCGGCTTCGTGTCCCTCCCGGGTTTATCCTCATCCGAATCTGCTTTGGTGCCAGTGGACTTCGACGGTTGAGATGTATCAGTTCCGCCTGCGCCGGCCTCGGTGTCATGCAGCGATTGACTCGGTGCAGACACCCATGGATTCGGCGACGCACGTCGGTTCGAACGTGAAGAATCCGGTTCCCAGCGGTACCAATGCTTGCAGCGGGTTCAGCAGGAACGGCTTTTCGAGCGAATTCGGAAGCGGCACCGCGATGGCCCGGCCCGCCGGAGTGTCGATCGGAATCTCCTCGGTGAGGTCTTCGGCGTAGATGCCCTCCTCTTGGTTGTCGGCGAACATGTCGTTGGCCCAGCCGACCATCAGGATCCGGGCCGCCGCGACGTTCTGCGGCTTGGAGAAGCCGGATACCAACTGCTGAGAAAACTGGATCAGTGGGTTGCCGCCCCGCATCGCATCGACATGGGAACCGCCGACCAACGTGACACCGATGAACTCGCCGGGCCGTGCCTCGAGCAGCGCATCGGTGCCGACACCGAACTGGTTCCAGAAGTACTTCGGCGCCGCGAGCTGGTAGATCGGAATCTCGTCAGGAACCTTGGCGATCGATGCCGCCATGGTGTCGTCCAATCCGACGCCGTCGAGCATGATGACTCCGGCGAGCTCGTCGATGGTGTTGTTGTCGACCATGTAGCCGGCCGTGCCCGCCACCGCGCCGCCGCCGAGGGAGTGTCCGATGAGCACCACTCGTTGCGGTATTGGACCGGAATAGCCGGCCGCCAGCGCGCTTTCGGCGAGCGCCGGGTTGTTGTCCTCGAACAGGTTCGCGATCGCTTGGTGCATCGGCGGCGCACCGAGCCAGCAGGCGTCGGCCGCCAGGAAGTTCGACGTGATCGACGGCGCGACGACAATGCTGTCCGTCTCCTCTGCGAGGGCCGCCGCGGTGTGGCTGTACCACGGACCGCTGGCCAGGAAGCCGTGCTGGAGGTAGATGAGCCGATCCGGCGGCGGCTCCCCTTCGTCGACCTCGGGGATGTACCAGTCAGCCGGCACCTCGATTTGGTCGCCCTCATCGCAACCGCAGTCAAGGACCAGCGTGGAACTGCGCACCGTGACCGAGCTGTTGGCGGGAATGATCGGCGGGCCACCGACCAGGCGGGTCGCAACGGCATACAAATTGAAGACGATCGTCCCGATCACCCTGATGACACCGGGGATCTGAGGCTGGCCCGCGGTGGCCGCCGCCGTCGCGCGCTCCAGCATCGGGGTCGGCAACGTCATCGCGGATTCGGCCGGCGAGAAGGCTGCGAACGTGACGGCGCGTTGGTCCATTGCGGGTGTCGGAGTCGGCTCGGGGTCAGGGTCGCCGATTGTGACGGCGATCGGCTCGATGTTTTCGACGGTGCCCGCCGTCCCGCGTGTGTCGGCCTTCGCGACCGGGTCGGCCTTCTCGACCACGGCTTTCCGTTCCCGCTCGGACCTCAGCGTGGCGACGAACGTGTTGGTCAGTCTCGCTGCCCGGTTACCGGTTTCGGGCTTGGCCGTTTTCTGGTCGTTCTCCTCGGCGGCGTCCTCTTTGCCCGCGTCGACGTCGTCTTCGGCCGCCGGGTCCTTGGCGTCGGCCCGCGGACCCTCGTCGTCGGGTTCCGGGGTCGACGGTTGATCCGGACCGGGCTTGTCTTCGTCCGAATCCGGTTTGTTCTCAGCGGGTTTGGCTTCTTGAGACGATTTTGCGCCGCCGTCGGATTCCGACTCGGTCTGAGCGGACGCGGCGCCCGCCCCGGCGATCATCGCCGCCGTCACACCGGCGGTGAGCACGCCGGCACCCAACCAGAGCAACAACCGGTCGACCATGTCGCCTCCCGTCGAGGACCGCCGGTAACGGTATCGCTCGACGCGGGCCCACGAGGGCGTTTGCGACAAGGCGCTACGAAGTCAGCGGCTCGACCCGGACCGGCACGCCGGTCAGCCGGGCCATGCCGGCCAGCGCCTCGATGTCCTCGGGTGCGCTGGACATCAGCCGGTTCACGTTGGCGCCGCCGGCGGTGTTGGCCAGCCGCCAGCCGCCGGTGCCCTTGTGCCCCCACCCGTGCGGGATGGCGATGACGCCGGCCACGATGTCCTTGGTGGCGATGACCGGGACCTCGATCTCGCCGTGTTCGGAGGCCACCTTCACTACGGCGCCGTCCCCGATGTGCAACTCGGCCACGTCGTCGACGTGCATCAGGGCGTGCTGAGTGCGGCCGCCGCGCATCAACAGCGGCGAGTTGTGCATCCAGGTGTTCTCCGAGCGGGTTTCCCGCATGCCGATCAGCCGCAGCGGATACCCGTCCGGCGTGCTGCGCCGGGTCAGGGCCGCTATTTCGTCGGCGATCTCCCGGTGGCGCAGCCGCATCCTGCGTCCGCGGTAGACCACGGTGTCGGCCAGCACGCCGGCACACAGATTGCGGGCCAGCACCTTGCCGTGCGGATACTGGCCGGCCAGCCGTTTGAAATTCAGCCCGCCGCGGCGCAGCCCGAACCGGTCGCCACCCTCGCCGAGCCGGATCACGGCGTCGACGAGCATCCGGGGCGATAGCCGAGAACCGAACAGCCCCAGTGTCTTTCGCACGCCGGCCAGCAAGGCCAGCGCCGGTGTGCGGCGCCACATTCGGGCCATCAGCTCGTCGATGATCTCCCACTCGGTGCGGGCCTGCCCGACCGGCGCGACGACGGCTTCGGTGGCCTGACGGAACGGGGTGGGCTGCAGCGTCTGGAACGGGAGCGGAAAGTCATCCCGCTCGTACATGGTCGCCGCGGGCAGCAGGTAATCACAGTGCGCGGTGGTCTCGTTGATGTACAGATCGATGCCGACGGTCAGCTCCAGTCCGCGCATCGCTTCCTCGAGCTCGTCGCCGTTGGGCACCGATAGCACCGGGTTGCCCGCACTGACCAGCAAGGCTTTGATCTGGCCCGGCCCCGGCGTGGTCATCTCCTTGGCCATCAGCCCGGCCGGCTCCGACCCCAGCACCGACGGGAACCCGCCGATCCGCGACCGCTTGCGGCGGTAGATGGCCCGCAGCATCGCCGCTCCGGGCTTGTTCAGCCACCGCTCCGCCGGCATGCCGAAACGGCCGAACATGCTGCCGCCGGGTTGGTCGAGGTTGCCCGCCACCAAGTTGACGGCGTCGAGCAGATACGTTGTCAGCGTTCCGTTTTCGCCGGTGCTGGTGCCGACGCGGCCATACACGGCGGCGTGCGGCGTGCGTGCCAGGTCGCGGGCCAGCGACCGGACGGTGTCCGGCGCGATGCCGGTACGCTCCTGCGTGGCTTCCGGGCTGAACGGCTCGGCCAGCCGCTCAAGCCACTCGACGCCGTCGGCCTGTCGCGCAATCCCGTCACGGTCAGCGAGGTTCTCGGCGAACAGCACGTGCAGCAGCGACAGCAGTAGGTAGGCGTCGCCGTCGGGAATGATGCCCAGCCATTCGAACTGGGCGGCGGTCTCGGTCTTGCGCGGATCGATGACGAGCACTCGGCCGCCGCGTTTGACGATGTCGTGCATGCGGTCCTTGATCCGCGGCACCGTCAGCACGCTGCCGTGCGAGACGATCGGGTTGGCGCCGATGACCACCAGGAAGTCGGTGCGCAGCACGTCGGGCACCGGCAGCGCCAGCGGCGACCCGTACAGCAGCTGGCTGGCCACGAACCGGTTGTTGACATCCTGGGATCCGGCGGTGAATAGGTGCATCCGCATGCCCAGCGCGGCGACGAACATCGGCAGCCAGAGGGTGTGGCTGTAGCTGAACGCGCCGGGGTTTCCGAAGTACCAGCCGATCCCGCCCGCGCCGTGCCGCCGGTGGATTTCGGCAAGCCGGCCGGCGATGTCGGTCATCGCCTCGTCCCAGCTGACCGGATCGAACCCGCCGTCGGGCCTGCGGCGCAGCGGGGTGGTGACGCGGTCCGGGTCGTTCACAATCTCGGTGAACGCGATGCCCTTCTGGCAGGCGAAACCCGCCGACAACGGGTGCTCCTTATCGGGACGCAGCGCGACGAGGCGGCCGTCTTCGACGGTCGCGACCATGCCGCACAGCGGCTCGCAGATCCGGCAGAACGTCGACCTGTGCTCGACGTTCATGACGGCTTACCGCTCTCGGGATACCGGAATGGACGCGGTGTCCGACTCGTCGTCCTGGCGGTGCCGGGCGGTCGTCGCGTCGCCGAACGAGGAGGCCGCGTATTTGTGCGTGCCCTCGAGGTCGTCGCGGATCGCTTCCTGAGCGTTCGGCGGCAGCGTGTGCATGATGTCGCGGACCCGTGCCTGGCGGCGACCGACGGCCTGCCGCTCCGGCATGCCGGGGGTGGCCAGGATCTGCGGCGGCACGCCCTCGATCTCTTCCACGCCACCATCGTGGTGGCCGGCGTCGACCATGGCCTGCTCTTCGGCCATCTGCGACTCGTCCTTTTCCTCGGACATGCCGATCGGGCCGATGCGGCGGCCGTTGAGGAACTGCCGGACGACGGGCTCGTCGCTGGTCAGCAGCACTTCGCGCGGACCGAACATGACCAGATGCTTGCGGAACAGCATGCCGATGTTGTCCGGGACGGTCCGGGCGATGTTGATGTTGTGCGTGACGATCAGGATGGTCGCGTCGATCTGCGCGTTGATGTCGATCAGCAGCTGGCTCAGGTACGCGGTGCGGACCGGGTCCAGGCCCGAGTCGGGCTCATCGCAAAGGATGATCTCCGGGTCGAGCACCAGCGAGCGGGCCAGGCCGGCGCGCTTGCGCATACCGCCGGAGATCTCGCCGGGGAACTTGTTCTCGTCGCCACCCAAGCCGACGAGCTCGAGCTTCTCCATGACGATGTTGCGGATTTCGCTTTCCTTCTTCTTGGTGTGCTCACGCAACGGGAAAGCGGTGTTGTCGTACAGGCTCATCGAGCCGAACAGTGCGCCGTCCTGGAACATCACGCCGAACAGCGTCCGGATCTCATAGAGCTCCCTGGCCGAGCAGTCGATGATGTTGGTGCCGTCGACGACGATGGCGCCGCGCTCCGGGCGCAGCAGTCCGATCAGCGACTTCAGGAACACCGACTTACCGGTGCCGGAAGGGCCCAGCAACACGCTGACCTCGCCCGGCGGCACGTCCAGTGTGACGTCCTCCCAGATTCGCTGGGGCCCGAAGGACTTCGTTAGTCCCTCAACTTCGATTCCAATGCCCACGCGCGATCCTTCCGCCAATGCGTACTAGTCGCCACACGCCTCCCGCTTGTGGCTTGAGTCACTGTATCTTACGACGCCGCCCCTGCGACACTTGTCCGAGGTCACACCTTGCTTACCCGCAAAACACCTGTTGGGGCCGAGCTGTTTGCCAGACCAGCCCCACAGTGCACCGACGTGCGGTGAACCTACTTGACGGTGACCGTCGCGCCTGCGGCCTCGAGCTTGGTCTTGGCCTCCTCGGCGGCCTCCTTGGCGACCTTCTCGAGCAGCGGCTTGGGAGCGCCGTCGACCAGATCCTTGGCCTCCTTCAGGCCGAGGCCGGAGACGATCTCGCGGACGACCTTGATGACGCCGATCTTCTTGTCACCGGCGCCCTCGAGGATGACGTCGAATTCCGACTGCTCCTCGCCGGCCTCGGCGGCCGGGGCGGCGGCGCCGGGAGCGGCGGCCGCAACGGCGACCGGAGCGGCGGCGGTGACGTCAAAGGTCTCCTCGAACTTCTTCACGAACTCCGAGAGCTCGAGCAGGGTCAGTTCCTTGAATGCGTCGAGCAGATCGTCGGCAGAGAGCTTTGCCATGGTGTGGGTCCTTCCTGGTTTTCTGGGTGGGCTTTTGGTGGGTGTGGTCTATGCGGCTGCTACGCGGCTTCCTCGCCGGCCTTCTTCTCCTGCAGGGCGGCGGCCAATCGGGCGACCTGCGACGCGGGCGCGTTGAACAGGCCGGCGGCCTTGGTCAGGTTGGCCGTCATCGCGCCGGCCAGCTTGGCCAGCAACACCTCGCGCGACTCCAGGTCGGCGATCTGCTCGATCTCCGAGACGCTGACCGGGTGGCCGTCCATGTAGCCGCCCTTGATGACCAGGGCCTTGTGGTCCTTGGCGAACTTCTTGATGGCCTTGGCCGCGTCGACCGTCTCGCCGGTGACGAACGCGATCGCGGTGGGACCGACGAACAGCTCGTCGAGACCATCGATGCCCGCCTCCGCTGCAGCACGCTTGACCAGCGTGTTCTTGAGGATGGTGTACTTGGCCGAGCCGCCCAGCGATCGGCGCAGGTCTTTGAGATTGGCCACGCTGAGCCCGCGGTACTCGGTGATGACGGTGGCCGTCGACTCCTTGAACTGCTCGGCGATGTCGGCAACGGCGGTGGCTTTCTCAGCCTTGGCCATGCATGCCTCCTTGTGGTGGGCGTCGGATGGAGGCCGGAAATGACGAACGCCCCGACACAGAACGGTCGGGGCGCGCAAGTATGCAATGCCTCGTCCTCCTGCGTGGGCCGCCGGGACAATCCCGGACCTTCAACCGATTTCTCGGTGACCGACGGTCTTCGGTGGAACGCGTCAAGAATAGCGTGCCGCGCCGCGATCAGCCAAAACGGCGGTGGTCATCGCACCACGGCAACCGCCAACAGCACGAACATCAGCACCAGGATCGCCACCCGCAGCCAGTGCATGCGATCCCAGCGCCGGGCAACATCGCGGGACGCATCCGCCGTCTCGGACCAGGCGCTGATCCGATTGTTGATCGGCACCATCAGCGTGACGGTCAGCAGCACAACGAACGCCATCAACGCCGCGGCGGTGATGATGAGGCCATTGGAGGTGACCACGGCCGCCGCGATGAGCACTACGAGCGTCCCGATGTACCAGAACGGCATCACCCTGCCCAGGAGGCGGCTGCCGTCGCTGCGGGCTTGACGGTAGGCCTCGTCGGGCAGGCGGCCGAAGATCGGGTTGGTGAACGCGGCGACGGCGATCTCGGAGCCGACCATCGGACCGGCGATCACCAGGGCGACGATTTCGATGATTTTCTCCATGCCCTCCACCCTGCTCCAAAACGGTGATTTCGGCGTGATTTCCTGCGCTGAGCGCCAGTTATCACGCCGAAATCACCAAAGCTGCGGCGCCGACCAGGCCGGCGTCACCGCCGAGCTCGGCGGGCACCACCCGCAGACCGCGCAGAAACTCCAGGCGGGCATGCACTTGTAGCGCCTCGCGCAGCGGGTCGAACAGCAGCGCGCCGGATTTCGCCACGCCCCCGCCGATGACCACCAGGTCGAGGTCGCACACCGCACCGACCGACGCGATCATCGCGGCCACGCCGGCGGCACCGCGCCGAAAGGCCCGCAGCGCCACCGCATCCCCAGCGTTGGCGGCATCGGCGAGCTCCTTGGCATCGGCGTCGGCGGGCGCGTCCCAGCCCTGTTCGCGCGCCCACTGTGCCATCCAGGGCCCGGCGGAAGTGGTCTCGACGCAGCCGCGGCCGCCGCACGAACACGGCGCACCGTCCGGGTCGACGACGACGTGGCCGACATGTCCGGCGTTACCGGTGCGACCGTCGTAGGGCGCGCCGTCGAGCACCAACCCGCCGCCCACACCGGTGGAGACCACCATGCCGAGCAGGAACTGCGCGCCACGCCCGGCGCCGCACCACTGCTCACCCAACGCCATGCACAGCCCGTCGCCGGCCAGCCTCACCGGCAGCCCGGGCAGCAGGGCCGCCACCCGATCACGGACCGGGAAGCCGCGCCAGGCCGCGATGTTGATCGGGCTGACGGTACCGGCGGCCAGGTCGATGGGTCCGGCGGAGGCGACGCCCGCGCCCCGCACCCGGCCGTCGGCCTTGGCCACCGTCTCGGCGATCAGCGCCTCGAGCACGGCAAACACCTCGTCGGCGGTGCCGCCCTCGGGGGTGGGCCGCTTGGTGCTGTCGACGAGATTGCCGTCCGAATCCACCAGGCCGGTGGCGATTTTGGTGCCGCCGATGTCGATGGCGAGAATGGGATCGGTCATCAGTGCCGGTGGGTGTTGTCGGGCTG
>NZ_JBOGDB010000211.1:0-3586 GCF_050701515.1 Mycobacterium sp.
CCCTTGAGTTCGGTTGCGGGATCGTCCTCGCCGGACTCCTCGCCGGGGTGGCGGGTCTGTGCACGACGCTGCTGCTGCGCGCGGTCGAGCACCTGACCTACCACTACTCCTTCGGCACCCTGCTGGCCGGCGTCACCGGCAGCAGCCCGGTGCGACGCGCGGTGGGCCCGATGATCGGCGGCGCGCTGGCCGGGTTCGGCTGGTGGATGCTGCGCCGCCGTACCGAGGTGCCGCCACTGGCCGACACCATCGCCACCCATCGGCGCGTCCCCCACCTGCCGTTGACGATCGACGCTGCACTGCAGGTGCTCATCGTCGGCTCGGGCGCGTCTCTGGGTCGCGAGGGTGCGCCACGCCAATTCGCCGTCGCCCTCGGCGATGTCGGTACCTCGCGATGGGCGCTCACCGCGCGCGACCGAGAGATCCTGCTCTCCTGCGCGGCGGGGGCCGGTTTGGCGGCGGTCTACAGCGTGCCGGTGGGCGGTGCCTTGTTCGCCACCCGCATCATGCTCAAGACGTGGCACCCCCGAGTGCTCGGCACCGCCCTGATCACCTCCAGCCTCGCCGTCGCCGTCGCCTCGCCGGTCACACACGAGCGTCCAGCACTGGACTGGCCCGATCCGCAATTGTCTTATCTGCTAACGGCTTTCGCGCTCGTCCTGGCGCCAGTGGCCTTCGGCGTCGGGTTGGCATTCAACCACGTCATGGCGCGCGCACGGCCGGGCACAACGATGAAGTCCTGGCTGTTGATCCCGGCGATCGCCGCCGCGGGACTGATCATCGGCATCTGCTCGGTGTGGTGGCCAGAGTTGCCCGGCAATGGCAAGAGCATCCTGACGGTGAGCCTCAACAGCGGCCTGACACTGGGCGCCGCCGTAGTGATCCTGTTCCTGAAGCCCCTTCTCACCGCGGTGTACCTGCGCGCTGGCGCGGTCGGCGGCATGCTCACCCCCGCGCTGGCCACCGGTGCGGCGATGGGCTCGGTTGTGGCGCTGTCGATCAACACCTGGACCGAACACAGCGTCAGCGTCCCCGCGGTATCGCTCACGTGTGCCGCCGGTGTTCTCGCGATCACCCAGCGAGCGCCGGTGTGGGCCGCGATCTTCGTCTGGGAACTGGCCCACCCGCCGTGGTGGATACTCGCGCCGTTTCTGGTCGCCGCTCTCGCCGCGCATGGGCTGCGGGTGCTCGCCGAACGCCGCCACGCCGCCAGGGGTGCCGCGACGGAGCCAGCTAACAAGTAGGGGCATAGTCGCCGCCAGCCACCTGGGCAAAGCCTTCGTTTGGCGAATGCCTTTGCCATTCCAAAGCTCGGTCAGCGGTCAAAGTAGATGGCGGCCTGAGGGTGCCGATGGCAAATCCCGCAGCGATGGAAAAAGAGCCACATAACGCGGCTTATCCAGCCAACGTCAATTATAGCTAATTGCGTTTGTTAAGTAGTAGCTGAGCTACACCTAAATACCGGCCACTCCCATAGCTGAAGAACTGCATGACGCTTCGCTGTCGGGATTGCAAGAGTGCGCTGCCTGTATGTTGTGCCAGCTACTTGCCTTGGCAAAGGTTGCGGCATTCTTATTGAAGGGGCTGTCTTACGCATACGATAATTTTTGCCAAAAGCCATTATCGGCTCATATACAGGCGTAACTTCAAGGCGTCAGTACACACCCCGACTGCTTTAGGGGGTCAACATGAATCCGAATCCTGGTGGATTCTTCACACAACTGTTCGAACAGTTCATAGCACTGCTGTCGGCATTCTGTATCGTGCCGGCGCCGGCGCCGGATCGGTTCGAAGCTTTCGATGCCGGCACAGCGGGCGTCGTGGCGGAGGTCGCCGCACCGGCGATCGCCGAGCCGCGGGAACCGCTCGTTGTGCGAGTGATACAGACACAGATCACCGGCGCCATATCAATCGGCGAAGCACTCGCGCGCTCCGCCGACGACGTCACGTTCAGTGTCTTGGCCGTTCCGAGGACACTCGCCCGTGCCCTCGACGTGGGCGGTGTAGAAGCGCTGCCGGGCGGCGCCGCCACCGCTGCCGGCGGAATGGTCAGTGCACTGGAGAACGGTTCGACCCGTCTGATCGAGGCTCTCAGCGAGGCCATCCTGGCCCAACTCGGTCTCCTCGGCGGTGATGTGGGCCCGGCACCGAAGTTCGCGGCCGCGGTGGAGCCCGCACCGGGTCCGATTGGCACCGGGTCCGTCGAACTGGTGGTTCGGTTGCCACTCGCGGTGGGTGTTGCCGGTGCCGGTCTCCTCGGGACGGCCGCACAGGCCACCCTCATCGTGACAGGAGCAGTCGTCACGGCGATCACCGACATCGCGGAGGCGGCCATCCCTGCGCCCCCGCGGCCCGACGAGACGGAGAGGGTGGCCGCCCTCGAGCGACCCAGACTCACCCTCCCGCAGGCGATCGCAAGGGCGCCGGTCACCATCAGCGACGGCCTCACCAGAGCTGGTGGCGTGGTCGAGGAAGGCATCCAAACGGCACAGCGTGATTTCGAGCGCACCTTGACAGGGCGCTCGCCGGAGCGGGAAGTCGTTCGGGCCAGCGGTGCCGGTGACAACGAGGTCCTCGCGACCCCCGTTATCGCCGGTGATGACACCACCACTGCCGCCCGGGCGGAAGTCACGCGCCCGAATAGGCCCAGGCCGGTTCTGGGCGCGGTCAAGCCCGTCACGGACACCCTCAAGGCTGTGCGTGACGGGGTGCGGACGGCGTTGGGGCTTCCCCCGCGGAACCCCGGTCCCGCCGCTCAAAATGCCGACGACGGAGTCGACGGGGAGGTCGACGCCGCCACCGGCAGCTAGGCCGAAGAGTCACAGCTGACGCCTAGCAAAACGATCGGCCCCCTCGCACCCGGAGGGGGCCGATCTCTGTGCAACCTATTGTGGCTCCTTGACCCACTTGGCGGCGTCGGCGACGATGCCGACCGGGACGGCGCCGGACAAGCTGACGTTCTGCACGCGCGGGCCGGCCGCGACGATCGTGGTGTCCTGCAGGATCGGCAGCACGGTGGACATGTTCCACAGCCGGGGCTCGACGGCGTTGATCACCTCGCCGATGTTCTCGGTGCCCCGCAGCGCCGCGTCGATCTTCGGCTGGATGCTGCGATCACAAATACCGGTGAGGTTGCTCGGCGCCTGAACGAGCTCATCGGCTTCCGGCGCAGGGCTTCTCGTCGTCTGCGTCGGAGTGGTCGTGGCGTTCGCAGGCGGCGGGTTTGGGGTACGCGGCGTCCGAGTCGGCGCGGGCGACGGTGTCGGCGAGCCAGGGGTGGCGGTGGCCACCGGGGTGGCCTCCAGCGCCCGGCATCCGTAGCGAGAGGCCAGCGCGGTCGCGAGATCGCCCCCGGCGCGATGCCAGCCGACGATTGCGTCCACCCGGTTCTGTGTAAGCGCCTCGGAATACAGCGCCGGCGGATCCAACGCCAGCACCGATGCCTCGATGCCGACGTTGCGCAACTGGTCGGCGGCGGTATTGGCCACCGCCACCGATGTCGGGTCATTGGCCGCCACACCGAGCACCAGCGACAGCGGCACACCGTCCTTGGTGATCCGGCCGCGGTTGTTGTCCGGCACCGGCG
>NZ_JBOGDB010000212.1:0-1574 GCF_050701515.1 Mycobacterium sp.
CCTCGTCGTCGCGCGCGGTCACCTCGGGCTCGCTGCCCACACCGGTGGCTTCCGCGATCCGGATCAGCGCCGTGTACGACGTCCGCCGCCACGTGGTGTCGATCGCTCGGTGGAAATGCCGAACGTCGAGGTCGACCGGCACGTCGCCGGGCGGAGCAGCGGCAGCGGGCCCAACCACCGACGGTTCGATCACCGGCCCGCCGGCGGCCTCCCACTCGCGGAAGTGCGCCAACGCTTCCTCGTCGGACACCGTGCTCGGCTTACACCGATTCGGCACCTTCGGATCACCGACGGGGCGCCGCAGCAGCCGCGACAGCCCGCCGGTCGGCTCATCCCACGCCGGCGCCCACCACGCCACCACCTGTGACTTCGCCCGGGTCAGCGCGACATACGTCAACCGGATGTCGTTGCGCGCCTCCTCGGCCTTGCTCAGCTCCTCGACCTCATTGCGGTCCGGGCTGTTCTTGCCGCCGATGTGCAAACACCGCGTGCCGTCCTCGTCGTGGAACAGCGACACGTCGTCCACCCGGACGTGCCGGTTGAACGCGAACGGCAGGTAGACGATCGGGAACTGCAGGCCCTTGGCGCCCCACACCGTCATGATCTGCACCGCGGCGGCGTCACTGTCCAGCCGGCGGTTGCGCTCGTCGGGCCCCTCGCGCTCCTCGCGCTGGCGGCGCAGCCAGTCCCGCAGCGCCGGCAGGTTGTACCGCTCGCGGTGGGCCACCTCGTGCAACAGCTGACCGACATGCGCCAGGTCGGTCATGTCCCGCTCGCCGCCGTGCCGGCCCAGCACCCGCTCGTCCATGCCCGCCAGTTGCGCCGCCTCGAACACCGCGGCCACTCCGCGCTCGCGCGCCCGGCCGGCCCACTCCCGGATGGTCCTGGTGACCTCGTCGGTCAGCGCGTCATCCCCCGCGGCGAGGTCGTCGGCAGTCTTACCGAAGAACATCGTCGCCGCTGCCGCGCGCACCAGCCCGCTGCGGTGCGGCTGGTCGAACGCCTCCAGCAGGCACAGCCAGTCCGCGGCCGCATCGGACTCGAACACGTCCGTATCGCCGGTGTAGATGACGGGAATGCCTCTGGCGGACAGGGCATCTCGGCACGGAATCGCGTCGATGCCCTTCTCGACGATCACTGCGATGTCACCGGCCGTGACCCGGTTGCCGTTGAACGTCGCCCCGCTGGCCCGCAGGGCCGCGATGTCGGCGGCGAGATCGGCGGCGATGTAGGGCCGCAGCTGCTTGATCCCGATGGTGCGATCCTGGTCGACGCCGAAGGTGTCCCTGCTGACGACCCGCAGCCGGAACGGCTCGTTGTGCGGGGCGCCGGCGAGCCGGTGGCCGGCGTGGTGGGCATCGATGTCGTGCACGACGATCTGTGGTGAGCCCAGCTCGGCGCCGCCCCACAGCGCGTGCAGGCTGTCGACGAGCGCCTTGTCGCTGCGCCAGTTCACGCCCAGGGTCTGCCGCCGCTCGCCAGCGGTCTCGGCCGCCTGCAGGTAGGTGACGATGTCGCCGCCGCGGAACGCGTAGATCGCCTGCTTCGGGTCGCCGATCAGGATCACGGTCGAG
>NZ_JBOGDB010000213.1:0-17910 GCF_050701515.1 Mycobacterium sp.
CCCGCCGACCTGCCCGCCGCCGCTTAACGAGGAGCCATCTGAATGAACCGTGGTTGGGGCCAAGCTCCACGCGTGCCTGAGGCACCAGCAGGTGACCTCGCCAGACACCATGAGCAGGCCCCGCCCGATCCTCACCAAACTCGGTTGCACGCAGTCGGGAACCAAACCCGTTTGACGAACTACGTAGAGACGAGGACCGGGCAGGCCCCCCAACCCTTGACAAAAACCACTTACGAAGGTGTCTGCACAGCGACACGCCGTCATTTGGCGGCATTTTGCGCACACTCGCGCGGTGTCGAGCGCCCCGTCAGGGTCCGGCGAGTTCGTAGCCGAGCTGCCGGGCGACCGCCGACATGTCGTAGTACGCCTCTTCGGACATGATCAACTCGTCGGCATTGAACTTGAAGATCGTGCAGAGCGGAAAGCTGACCGATTGGCCGGTGGCCTCCATCGAGCGCCACGACCCGGTGATGGTGCCGCGGCGCACGGCCTGGACGACCAGCGCGTCGCCGGTTTCGAACACCCCACCGATCTCGAAACTGACGTCGGACCAAGGCTCCTCGTCGGCATTCGCCGCTAAGAGCTGCTCGACGGTCTTGGCCACGACGCCGGTGCCATGTTCGATCCACTGGTAGGCCGGGCCGACGCACTTGCCCGCCGCAGGCCAATCCGCCCGGGAGGTCGCTTCCCAGTACTTGCGCACTGTTTCCAAACGTTTGGAAGTCATGATTACCCAGCGGGATCATCTACCAGTCCCGGTGAGCGCATGGTCAGATTGCCGTAAAGGTTGCCCCGATTGGCGCAAAGAATGTGTTCGCGGTGCGGTATCGACGCCTTGGAACGGGTAGACCGGAGGCATGCACGACACAAGAGCGTGCTCGCCACTGCGGCGCTGGTGGCTGCGGCTGCTCGACGGCGAGCGTCCATGGGGAGCGATCGATTTCCGGCCGGATCGGTACGGCGTGACGAGATACCGGCTGGTGGTCTATCCGCCCGGCATCACCGAGACCGAGCGGCGCCGCCTTCGGATATGGCGTTGCTGGCCGCTGTGAGGCGCAGCCCTGTGGGTTGCGTGCGAGATCTGGCTTACTCCGCAGCTCGGCCCGTGGACGGCCGAAAACTGCGCTCCCTCGCGGGGATGCTGATGCGGGCCGACGAGGACCGCGATCTGGGCCTGATCTCACCGAGCGAGCACGAGGCGGTGTGGTGGCGGGTCTATGACGAGATCGGGGCGGACCGATTTCCCACACCCGGTAGGCACGGGTCGGGCCGGGCCGCATAGATCATTGCGCCCCTTTGCGCGCCATCAGACGTTGCACCTGTCCATAGGCGTCGATGGGGCTGTGCAGCGCCAACCCCCCGTCGGCGAAAACGATCTGCCCAGTGACCCAGGACAATTCGAGAACCGCGACGATTGCTTCGGCGACGTCGTCGGCCTCGCCGAGACGGCCGAGCGCGGTGCGTTCGGTCAGCCCTTCGACCCATCCCGGCAACTGCTCGGGGTTGGCGAGCATCGGCGTGCGGGTGACGCCGGGCCCGACGGCGTTGACACGGATGCCGTGTCCTCCCCATTCGGCGGCCGCGACGCGCACCAGCATGTCGATGCCCGCCTTCGATACGCAGTAGGCACCCATGTCGCGGTCGGCGACCGTCCCGCTGATGCTGGAGACCGCGACGATTGACCCGGCCACGCCCCCATCCACCATGGCCTGCGCGACGGCACGCATCGTGAGCCAGGTCCCCGTCAGGTTGGTGTCGATGACCCGCTGCCAATCCGCGGGGGTCTGCTGCAGCAGCAGCCCTGACGCTCCGATGCCCGCGCATGCGACGAGTCTGTCGGGTGTGCCGTGATCGCGGACGGTCTGGTTGATCGCGGCCGACACCGAGTCGGGATCGCTTACGTCGCAATCGATGTCGCCGCCTTTGATATCCCACGCCACCACATTGATCCCGGTTTTGCGCAGCCGATCGACGACCGCCCTGCCGATGCCGGACGCGCCACCGGTGACGACGCTGGTCATGCGGGCGCACCGATCAGTTCGACGCGGACACCATCCGGCGCGGTGAGCACCGCCATGGCGACCTTCTTACCGCCTGGTGCGGGCATGTCGATGCGGCGCACGCCGTCGTCGAAGCCGAGCCGGTCAAGCGTGGCGAGGGTTTCGTCGACGTCACGTTGCAGCGACAACAGGAAGAAGCCGAACGCTGGAACATCGGACGCCGTTGCCGCCGACTGGACGCCGTCCAGTACCACCAATTCCACGATGCCGGTTTCCGGGTTGTCGGGGTCGCCGAGGAAGATCGACCGCAGCCGATCGGAGGCCGCGCCGAACAAGGTCGGCCAGTCACCGGTGAAGGTGTGGTCGAACAGCTCGGTGAACCCCAGTCCGTCTCTCCAAAACCGCATCGAGGCGTCGACGTCGGAGGTGACTATCGCCGTGTGGTGGATGCCGGGCATGCGGTCGGTTCCTTCCGTGCAGTCGCCGGCGGCGACCAGTCGAATTCGTCTGGTTCTACTCCAGTCACCATCTCGGTGAACGCGGTTCCGCTGTACGGGAACTGGGTGACCACCTTGCCGTTCGCGTGGCGGTAGTAGTTGTTGCAGTTGGCCATCCACACGGTGCCCTGCAATGTCTGCTGGATCCGCTCGTTGTAGGTGTCGTGGATGTCGCGCTTGACCTCCACCGCCTGCGCCCCGGTGCGCACCATCTCATCGAGCAGGCGTCGGACGAACGTGGCCTGGGCCTCGAGGATGTAGATGATCGACGTGGTTCCGTTGGTGTTGGGGCCGTACAGCGTGAACAGGTTCGGGTAGCCCGGCACGATCGTTCCCAGATATGCCTCGGCGCCGTCTCGCCAGTCGTCACGCAGCCGGCGGCCGCCGGTCCCGTACACGTCGAGGCTGCGGAGGTAGTCGGCGGCGTGGAATCCGGTCCCGTAGATGACGGTGTCGACCTCGTGTTCGGCGCCGTCCGCGGTGCGCAGGCCTTCCTCGGTGAACTCCTCGATCGGCGATGTCTCCAATGTCACGTTGGGCAGCGCGAACGTCGGGAACCAGACGCGGGACTGCAATGGCCGTTTGCAGCCGACGGGGTATGACGGCGTCAGCTTGGCGCGCAGCTCCGGATCCTTCACCTTCCGCACCAGATAAGTCTGGGCGATGTCGGTAAGTTCTTTCGTCATCGCGGAGTCGACCGCGAAGTTGGCCGACTCGTACCACTGAAACGCCACGTCGCGTACCTTCAGCGACTCGGCGGGATCTCGTTCGAACAGCGCCTGTTGTTCGGGAGTGAACGGTTCTTCGTACCGCGGTGAAACCCAGATCGGGGTTCGCTGGAAAACCGTCAGGTGTGCCGCATCGGCGGCGATCGCGGGTACGTACTGGATGGCGCTGGCGCCGGTACCGATCGACGCAACGCGTTCGCCCGCAGTCGATTTGGAGTGATCCCACCGGGACGAATGGAAAACACGACCGCGGAATCGTTCGCGGCCGGGGATGTCGGGAATGTTGGCAACGTCCAGCATTCCGACGGCGCTGACGACGACATCGAACTCGTGCGTCCCGCCGTCCTCCGTGACGACCGTCCACCGCTGGTCATCGTCCATCCACCGCAGCGTGGTAACCGGGGTGCCGCTGACTAGGTGTTCCGTGAGGTGGTTGTCGCGGGCGACCATCTCCAGATAGCCGAGGATCTCGGGTTGATCGGCGAAGGTCTTGCTCCATCGCGGGTTGAGCGCGAACGAATATGAGTAGAAGTGCGACGGCACGTCGCATGCGGCGCCGGGGTACGTGTTGTTGCGCCACGTGCCGCCGAATCCGTCATTGCGGTCGTAGATCGTGAAGTCGTAACCGCCTTGGGCGAGTTGGATTCCCATGGCGATGCCGCCGGGTCCTGCTCCGACGACCGCGACGGTTGGTCTCGCTTTCACGGGGTAATGCCCAACGCCATCAGAGAAACGAGTTCTCCGCGGTCAGGCCGCGCTGGGGGAAGGCGCCGAGCGCGAAGGTCTCGGCGTTGCCCAGGCCGGCGCCTCCGCCGACGGGATCCTCGATGCGCACAAGCAGATCCCGCAGCTGGTGCAGTTCGCGTGCGTTCTCCGGCTTGTCACAGTCGGTCACGTGGTTGCCTTCCACTCTCTCCTCACCGACCCACTCACCGTAAACCCAGTCGTTCCAACCGTAGTAGCCGGCCGTGCCCAGGTGAAAGCCGGTCGGGCCGGCCGCGGTGATCGTCAAGGGACGTTTCGTCCCGTCGGTGTCGATCAGCGTGATGGTGCCGTGGGTGAAGCGGCGGTTGTCGTCCTGAAAATGCAGGTCCTGTTCGACCGACGGGAAGCGGTGTGAAGTGCCGTCAGCGTTCTGCTGCTCTGCCTGACAACGGATCTCGGTGAATCCGTCGCCGCGCTCCTCCTGGTACATCACGAACAACGAGTAGCTCGATCCGTCCGGGCGCGTCAACGTCATCGGCAGCCAGGTCATGAACATTTGCTTGATCTTCCGGCCACCACGCGGCAAGCCGGGTATCGGCTTGCCGACACCCGGTCGCAGGCCCCACGAATGGTCCCGAATCGAAATCCACTTATCGGCTTCAATGTCGACCCTGGTGCCCTCGACCTCCACCCAGCCCGAAGCCACGCCGATCTGGTGGTACCGCAGCACGTTGTGGGTGACCCGGTAGCCGTCGGGGCTGCGATCCGGCCATGGGTCTTCCAGCGACGCGTCGAAGCCGCCCCGCATGACGACGTCGAAGGCGATCGGGGCGTGCTCGGTCGCGTCCAGGCTCACTTGGATTGCCCGCAACGGTTCGACCACGCGGTAGTGAATCGGCCCGACGTCGGTGCTCGCCGAAGCCGACGACAACCGCCGTCCAGCTCGCACCGTCCACTGTTCGGTGCCTCGGCACACGCCGGCCGCTCCGTCGAAGACGCCACGGTTGGTGTACTTGCCGATGCCGAGGACAACCTGAAGCGAGTTGTCCCGCGCATGCGCTATCGTCCAGATCTTCTCCGTCCAGGACGGATCGGACTGGCTGACCGTCGCGAACGTGTCGACGATCTGATGGGTGAGCTGTTCATCCTCGGGCACCAGCGTGCCGTAGTTCGTTGACAGCAAGGCGATTAACTTTCTGCAGTGGGCGAAGGCGGGCTCCCGAAGAACGATCTCATATCGGTGCCGCGGTCATATTCACGCATCCAGGTCTCTGCCCAGTCGGGCAACGGCTGTTCGGCGGGATCATGGTGTGGGGTTTGCGATAACCAGAGTCGCCACACCATCTTGACCAGCTGGCTCGTCGGCACCGCGTGGAACAGCGTCGGTGGTCCATCCAGGCGGGCTCGTCGGCGGCGACCGCCGGGCACCCGGTACTTGAACTCGTCGTATAGCAGGTTCGACATCAGGTCCTGAGCCGAGGCACCACGGTCGTGCAGCGGAATGACCTCGTCGAAGGTCTTGGCGACCGATTCCGACAGCTTGCCGACGTGGCGGAATGTGCTGCGAATCTGTTTGACGCGGTACCAGGGATCGGGATTGATGTGACGGCACAGGATCAGCCCGGAGCTGCGGTGCTCGATCTCTTCGACGAAATGCCACATCATCAGGGATGCGACCCGCCGATCTCCGCCGCCGAACAGCGAATCACGGTTGTCCAGAATGACTTTGAACAGCGGCGTGAACGTCGCCTCGAGGTTGGCGATATAGGCGGCGTGGAACTCGATCGGCTGCTCGTCGATGAGTTGGTCGTAGGCGTTGCAGGCATCTTCGTAACAGCGCTCGAGTTCGGGATAGCGCGCCACCAGAGCCATCATGTGCTTGCGATGCGCCGCCGCATGCTGGGCCTCCTGGCGTAGAAAGGCCTCGGTTTCGGAGGCTATGTCCGGGTCGTCCTTGAGCCGGTCCTCGGCCTTGCGGACCGCACCGACGATGTAGCGCTCGAACGGCACCGCGATGAAGGTGAAGGCGTTGCAGAACAGACCGAAGTTCGGGTTGGCGGGCTGCCACATGAACGGCACGGTCGCGTCGAAATCCCACGGGATTTTGCGGACCACGAGCTTCGTCATCGGTCGCCACCAGCCTTAACATTGATACCCAACGGTGTCTCACAGATGGGTCTGGACACCAGGGCCTACGATAGCGCTAGTGTGACATTTGGACCCCTAGATGTAAAGGACTCGATCGTGGCATCTCACCCGCCCGCCGACGCCGAGCAATCGACGCGACGACGGATCCTCGCGGCCACGTTCGTGGTGCTGGCCCGCGACGGACGCCGGAAGTTGCAGCTGTCCGACGTGGCGGCCGAAGCCAAGGTGTCCCGCCCGACGCTGTACCGGTACTTCGGTTCGAAGGAAGGACTGCTCGAAGCGTTCGGCCTGTACGAACAGGACAACTTCGACGCAGGAATCGCCGCCGCGATGGCCGGACTGAGCGGACGCGACCGCCTGGATGCCGCGCTGCAGTTCATCGTTGACTTCCAGAGCACGTATTCCCTGGGCTCATTGGCCGAGATCGAGCCCGAGCATGTGCTGTACCAGATGAAGCGGGTGCTGCCAATAATGCATGAACGTATCGCCCGCATCATCCCCGACGACAACAGCGACATTGCGGCCGCCGCCGTCGTGCGAATCGCCGTCTGCCACTACGTAATCGGTGGCGGCAGCCCCGGTCAGTTCCTCGCCGAACTCCGCCACGCGGCGGGCGTTGACCCGTCTCGGCGACGTCTACCACGGCACACCGCCGCGGCCGGCTAACCGGCTAGCCAGCCGACGATTTTCGCCGCGATCGACTCGGGTCGTTCCAGATGAAGGAAATGACCGACGCCGTCGACGATTTCGAAGGCCGATCCCGCTGCCGGTAGATGTGCGGCCGGATCATCAAGCAGTTCCGCGCCGATTGCCCCGTCGTTCGCTCCGTGGAGGTACAACGTCGGCACCGGTGGCGGCTGCATCGTCGCGGCCACTTCGGCGTCGGCTTCGGGATCTGCGAATTCCGGGTTGAAGGACGCGCGGTAGGGGCAAATGATGTCGGCGATATTGTCTGCGGAAACGTATCGTCGCAGCTCAGCGACATCGTCGCACGGGTCGTAACCCGGCGACCAGTCCGCCCACAGCGACTCCCAGAAGCCGGGCGCGATCAGCGCGGCCTCCGCCAGGCCAACCTGCTGGATGAACCAGATGTAGAACGACCGCTTGAGTTGGGGGTAGCTGAACATCGCCGTCGCCAGCGCGGCGACCGGGGGAACTGCCAGCGCGACCAAGCGCCCGAACGCCGCGGGCTCCGCGGCCACGACGCCGTACCCGGCGTTCGCTCCCCAATCGTGGCCGATGAGGACCGCCCGGTCGTCTGCTTGGTGTTCCTGCCGGACGTCGAGGAGTGCGCGGACGTATGTCCCCACGCTGATGGGCTTCGATGCGGGACCGTCGTATCCCGGTAGCCACGGCGCGACGACCCGGTACCCGCGCCCGGCGAGCTCGGGCCCGAGGTGCCGCCAGGTGTTCGGCGTATCCGGGAAGCCGTGGACGAGAACAGCCAGCGGCAGCGTCGTGTCCTCGATGTCTCCGAACGTCAGCGATCGGGGTCGGATCACCTGGCGAGCGTATTACATAGAGACCCCGGAACGTAAGCATCATGCTCTTTACATACGGCGTGCTGTATGTAAATCTACTGAGCATGGCAGGCATCACGCTCGCGCAGCGCGACCTGGCCGCCACCCGAGAGCAGCTCCAGGCGTGGTTCGAGCACAGGTTCACCGGCAAGACCGCGGTGTCCGAATTGCGCGCGGCGAATCGCGCTGCGGGATGGTCGAGCGAAAGCCTGGTGTTCAGCGCGGAGGTCGGCGAGAACACGACCGAGTACGTGATACGAATCCCGCCCGCCGGCGGAGGCATCTTCCGCGAGTACGACCTGGGCGCGCAGGCGCTGACGCAGGAGCTGTTGCACGAGCACGGGATCGTGACTCCGTCGCCGATCATCTACGAGCCGGACCGAGCCTGGATCGGCTCGAAATTCCTTGTGATGCCACGGATTGTCGGTCACACGCCGTCGGACACCTCATATGCGACCCGCGGCTGGCTGCACGATGCGGGCCCGGTCGTGCAACGGCGGGTACACGACTCGTTTCTGGAGACGCTCGCCGTTCTCCACCGCATCCCGGCCGGCGAGGCGCCGTGGCTCGAACGGCCCGCCGGCGTCGGCAACGTCGCCGAGTTGAAGTGGTGGCACGAGTACGTGCGGTGGGGCACCGACAACCGGGTTCCAGACATCATGACCGAGACGTTCGACTGGCTGACCCGCCACCGGCCCGACGAGCCGGCCGACCTGAGTGTCTGCTGGGGCGACGCGCGGCTGTCGAACGCGATATTCGACGACTCGGGCCAAATCGTGGGCGCGCTGGACTGGGAACAAGCGTGCCTGTGTCCGGCAGAGACGGACTTCGCCTGGTGGCTGGCCACGCGCCGGCAGATGCTGGAGGTCAACGGCCTGGACCTCGACCCAGAGCTGGACGGATTCGACAGTCGTAATCAGGTCATCCGCCGCTACGAGGAGATGATCGGTCGCCCGCTCGTCGATCTGCGCTGGTACGAGGTGTTCGCCATGGTGCGGATGGGCTGCTGCATCCTTCGCACCCAGGCGCTGCTGCGCAGCATCGGCCAGGGAGACCACTTCCTCACGCGGGCACCGATTCTGCCGGCGTGGACGATTGCGGCCATCCGCGCCTAGTCCGCGGTGCGGCGGGCGTAGGCGCGCAACGCGAACGGCGCGAAGATCGCCGTCAGCACGAGCGACCACAAGATCGTGGCGAGCACGGGATGGTGCAGCGGCAGCTGTGCGCTCTCCGGGGCGGCCGGCCCGTTACCCCACAGCTCCCGCATCGCCTGCGCGAGCGAGGACACCGGGTTCCATTCCGCCATCACCCGCAGCCAGTGCGGCATCGGCTGGGTCGGCACAAATGTGTTGGCAAGAAAGGTCGCCGGGAACAGCACGGTGAACATGACACCGTTGAGGGCCTCGACCGTGCGCATCAGCGAGCCGATCAGAATGCCGAACCAGATCATGCCGAAACCGAATACCAGCACCAGCGCGAACGCCAGCGCCGCCTCGGCCACGCTGCCACGGATGCGCCAGCCGATCGCCAGCCCCGTCACCGCCATCACCATGACGCCGAGCGAGGAGTGGATGATGCTGGCGATGCTGCGACCGATCAGCACCGACGACCGGGATATCGGCAGCGACCGGAAGCGATCGATGATCCCCTTCTCGATGTCCGCAGTGATGCCCGAGGCGACGACGAACGCCGAGAAGACGATGGTCTGCGCCTGGATGCCGGGCAGCAGGAACTCACGGTAGGACGGGCCGCCGGTGTTGGTGATCGACGCGCCGAACACATACGCGAACAACAACACGAACATGATCGGCTGCACCGTGACGTCGCTCAACATCTCGGGCATCCGCTTGGTGTGGATCATGTTGCGCTTGACCATGATCCACGACTGCTGTGCGAGGTTCGTCGGCCTGGTGTGCACCGTGGGCGTCTGGACGCGAGGGGCGGCGACGGTGGTCACGCTTCTACCTCCTCTTCGGAGCGGTGGCCGGTGAGCGACAGGAAGACGTCGTCGAGGCTGGGCCGCGACAAGCCGATGTCGTCGACGTCGATGTCGCTGTCCCGCAGCCAGCCGGCGACCCTGATCATGTCGGGCAGCCCCTCGGCGGGCGCGGTGAGTTGGCGCGCGCCGGCATCGACGAACACGTCGGCGCCGGTCTTGCTCAGCAGGGCCTGCGCCGCGGGCAGGTCGTCGGCGCGCGCGACGGTCACCACCAGGCTGGCGTTGCCGGCCTGGTTCTTGAGTTGCAGCGGTGAACCTTCGGCGATGATGCGACCCTTGTCGATCACGACGATGTTGTCGGCGAGCTGATCGGCCTCTTCGAGGTACTGCGTCGTCAGCAACAGCGTGGTGCCCTGCCCGACGAGATCGCGCAGCACCTCCCACAGCTCGCTGCGGCTGCGCGGATCCAGGCCGGTGGTGGGCTCGTCGAGGAACAGCACCGGCGGGGACGCGAGCAGGCTGACGGCGAGATCCAGCCGCCGGCGCATGCCGCCCGAGTAGGTTTTCACGACGCGATCCGCGGCGTCGGCGATCGCGAACTGCTCCAGTAGTTCGTCGCCGAGCCGCGCCAGCACTCGGCGCCGGATCCCGTACAGGGCGCCGATCATCCGGATGTTCTCCCGGCCGGTGAGCAACTCGTCGACGGTGGCGACCTGCCCGGTCAGGCCCATATTGCGGCGCACAATCTCGGGCTCGCGACGAACGTCGAAACCCGCGACGCGGGCGGTGCCGCTGGTTGGTTCGGTCAGCGTGGCCATCATCCGGACGGTGGTGGTCTTGCCCGCGCCGTTTGGCCCGAGCAGACCAAGGACGGTGCCCGGCGGCACGGTGAAGCTGACGCCGTCCACCGCGGTGGTGGGTCCGAACCTCTTCACCAGGTCGATCGCTTCGATGGCTGGTGGCGATGGCATAACACTGACGGTATCGGCGGTCACCGACACCTCGTTACCGCGCGAGCGTGCACGAAATGCCGGATTTCAGCGGCGCGTCGGCCGCAGACACGCACCTTCGCGGTACGAGGTGACTAGGTGACCAGGGAGACGGAGTTGGCGCGGCGCAGCTTGCCCGACGGCGTCTTGGGAATGGTGCCCGGCCCCAGCACCACGACGTTGCGCGGGCGCACGTCGACCTCGCCGACCACCTCGTGGGCGACCTGGTGCTCGATGCGGCGCACCTCGACCGGGTCCTGCCAGGCGTTGCACTCCACCGCCACGGCGAAGGTCTCCCGGGAGTGCCCGGCGTCCAGGCGCACCGCGACGGCACAGCCCGGCCGCACCCCTTCAACGCGCCCGGCGGCCCGCTCTATGTCGGTGGGATAGACGTTGCGCCCGGCCATGATGATCACGTCCTTGACGCGACCGCAGACCACCACGTGGCCGTTCTCCAGCTGGTAGCCCAGGTCGCCGGTGTCATACCAGCCATGCTCGTCCTGTGCCGGGATGAAGCCACCCATGGTGATGTAGCCGGGCGTCAGCGGCTCACCGCGCAGCTCGATGATGCCGACGCCGCGAGCCGGCATCACGTTGCCCTGCTCGTCGATGATGCGGGCTTCCAGGCCTTCCAGCAGGGGGCCCAGCGAGGCCAGCCGGCGGGTGTTGCCCCTGGTCGACGGGACCGCCCGGCGCAGCGCGGCCAGCAGATCCGCGTCGACCTCGTCGACGACCAGGCCCGCGCCGCACTCGGAGAACGACACCGCCAGCGTCGTCTCGGCCATGCCGTAGGCCGGCAGGATCGCTTCGGGCTTGAGCCCGAACTGCCTGCCGGCGTCGATCAGGTCCTCGACATCGGCGGGCTCCACCGGCTCGGCACCGGACAGCGCGAACCGCAGCGTCGACAGGTCGAACTGGCCGGGCTGTGCCTGATTGCGCAGCCGCTTGGCGAACAGCGCGTAGGCGAAGTTGGGCGCCGCGGTCATGGTGCCCTTGTACTTGTCGATGAGCTTGGCCCACAGCAGGGTGTCCCGCAGGAAGTCCAGCGGGGTGACCTTGACCAGCTCGGCGCCGAAGTACATCGGCACCGTCAGGAAGCCCACCATGCCCATGTCGTGGAAACAGGGCAGCCAGCTGACCATGACGTCCTTGTCGACGTCGTATTCGGCGCCGATGAACATCGCCTCGGCGTTGGAGTAGATGTTGCGATGGGTGATCTGCACAGCCTTGGGGGACCCAGTCGAGCCGGACGTCAGCTGCATCAGGGCCAGGTCGTCCTCGTCGGTGTCGACCGGATCGACCGGGTCGGCGGCAAGCAGATCGGCAACGGTGACGACCTTGACGCCCTTCTCCTCCAGCACCGGGACGGCGGGCAGGAAGGGCTCGGAGACGATGACGGCCTTGGCCTCGAGCATCTGGACGACCGTCAAGCTGTCCTCTGCCCATATCAGCAGGTCGGTGCGGGGGGTGGGCTGGTGCAGCATGGTCAGGCTGGCGCCGCGCATCCAGACGCCCTGCGCGGTCGGTGCGATCTCGACCGGCATCCCGGCCAGCACGCCCACCGCATCGCCACGGTTGACCCCCGCGGCGGCCAGACCGCCCGCCACCCGGCGGGCCCTCTCGTGCACCTCACCCCAGGTGTGTCGGACGGGTTCGTGCGGTTCACCGGTGACCATGCCCGTAGTGGTGGTACGGGCGTTGTGGTACATCTTCTCGGTGAATCTGCTCACGACAACCTCCTGGGTTCCGGCGCAAATGCCCGGCTGTAATGCTCCGCCTGGTAGACAGCGCTTCCGCGAAGACGCGCACACATTTGGGGAGCGGTTGTGTCTCGAATCGGTGATGCGCCGGACGGCCCGCCAGAGTGCCCGGCGGGAGAAGTAGTCGCGTCCGATGCTTGACCGCTAGCTTTCACCGCCGATCATCTTAAGCAACTCTTAAGTAACTACCAAACTATCGCTCGATTTGAGGCCCGGGTCACACGTGTGGCGTTGGCGCCGGCACCACCCGAGCGCCGTGCACGGGGCCGCTGGCCACCCGTACCGTGCGACAAACCCCTGCTCCGGCCAGCTCCGCGCCGATATCGACGGCCGAGGTGGCAGATGCGCACAGGAACGCGCAGGTGGGACCCGAGCCGGAGACGATCCCGGCCAGCGCCCCGGCGTCGGTGCCTGCCTTCAGTGTGCGGCGCAGCCCCGGATCCAGGCTCATCGCCGCGGGCTGCAGATCGTTACCGAGTAGCGGCGCAAGCCCGGTCGGGTCGCCGGAGGCCAGCGCGGCCAGCACGGGCTCGGGATCGTCGAGCTGAGGCGGCAGTTTGCGGCCTGTCGACTCGCGCAGCCGGTCGATCTCGGCGAACACCGCGGAAGTGGAAAGGCCGGCATCGCCGAACGCGAGTACCCAGTGAAACGTGTTCCGGGCCAGCACGGTCGCGAGTTCCTCGCCGCGGCCGGTACCCATCGCGGTGCCACCGTGCAGGGCGAACGGCACGTCGCTGCCGAGCCGGGCGGCCAATGCGTGCAGGTCGCGACGCGGCACCCCGAGCTCCCACAACGTATTCATGGCGACCAGTACCGCGGCCGCGTCGGCGCTGCCGCCCGCCATTCCTCCGGCGACCGGGATCGATTTCTCGATCGTGATCGCGACGTCGGGTGCCCGCCCGACATGTTCGGCCATCAGCTCGGCGGCCTGCCAGGCCAGATTGCGCTCGTCGGTGGGCAGCGACTGCACACCTTCGCCCGCCAGCTCTAGCGACAGCACGTCGGCGGTGCGGACGGTGACCTCGTCGAGCAACGAAACCGCGTGGAAGACCGTCGTCAGCTCGTGGTAGCCGTCGTCGCGGCGATCGCCGACACCCAGATAGAGGTTGACTTTGCCCGGCGCCCGCACGGTGATCGACCCCGTGGGAACCCACTCCGAGGCGGTACTGCCGTTGGACACCGAACGACACTATCGCCGGGACGCGGACGACGAGTACTCAAGTGGTGAGATACACCCCTCGATCATCCCGCCGCTCGCACCGTACCGCGAATGGAATTGGACCGTGAGCTAGGTCGTCTTGATCCGCTGCGATGGGCGCTTCGCCCGCGGGTCCCACTCACCTGAGCGCTGCAGCAGCCGGACGAAGTCCGCAATGCCCAGAGTCTCGCCCCTGCGGGACGGATCGATGCTGGCCGACAACAGCCGGCGTGCCGACTCGTTGCCGTTGCCCGCCCACTCCGCGAACGCATTGCGAGATGTCTTGCGGCGCTGGGCGAAGCCGATGTCGATCAGATCAAAAACCTGCTGTCGGAACTCTGCATCGGTCGGCCACGGCGGGGCCTCGTGGCGGTCGATGCGAACCAGTCCGGAGTACACCCGCGGGATCGGCCAGAACACCGTCGGCGACACCATGCCGAAGCGGCGCACATTGCCGAAGAATCTCACCTTGGCGCTGGGCACGCCGTAGTCTTTGCCGCCCGGTTCGGCGGCGAGGCGCTCGGCCACCTCGGCCTGCACCATCACCATGACCGTGCGGATCGATGGGAACTCAGCGAGCAGATGCAGCAGCGCCGGAACGGCGACGTTGTAGGGCAGGTTGGCGACCAGGGCGGTCGGCTCGTTCTCCAGGTCGGCCCGCTGCAGGGTCAGGATGTCACGGTGCAGCACGGTGAGCCGGTTGATCTCGCTGTGCGAGTGCTGCGCGACGGTTTGCGGAAGCTGTTGCGCCAGCAGCGCGTCGATCTCCACGGCCGTCACCGTCGCGCCCCGATCCAGTAGCCCGAGCGTCAGCGAACCAAGGCCGGGCCCGACTTCGAGGACGTGGTCGTGGCGATTGATTCCGGAGGCGGACACGATGCGGCGAACGGTGTTCGCATCGTGGACAAAGTTCTGGCCGAAGGATTTTCGCGGCCTAAAGTCCAGCTCTTTAGCCAGATGCCGTATCTCGGTCCGGCCAAGTAGTCGAATAGTCAGGACACCCCAATCCTCCCGCTACAGGTCGGCCACGCCCCCCATCCCTGACGCGCCCTTGTCACCTCAGCAATCGCGATCTGCTCTTCTCTGGTAGCCAAATCCGCTCGCTGAGCATATCTTAACCCGCCGTTGCGCTCCCAAGTGCTTTGGTCAAATTGCACGCCGCCATAGAAGCCGTTGCCGGTATTGATGGCCCAGTTGCCTCCCGCTTCGCACTGCGCGAGCGCGTCCCAGGTCGCTGCCATGGATACCGGCGGCACATCTGTACCGGGTTTAGTACCCACTCGCAGCACCCCGTCGGTGGCGGGCGTGACGACGACATTGGCTACCGGCAATCGACCGGTCTCCACCCCGTTCACCCGGGCAACGGCGAAGGTCACGTCCTGAACACCGGGCGTTCCGGGGTCCACCACGACCTCACGACTGATGTTCATCGTCGGGTCGTCGATGCGTTCGTTATTTGGCCGCAGCGGCACCCGCTCGGTGACCTTCTCGATGCGCACCCGGGTGGCCTGGATCTGCATCCCCGCGACGATCGGTGCAGTTGCTGCGGGCACCACCGTGTCGTTCTGTTCCAGTGGAACGCCCGCGGCGGCCAGCAGACCCGCGACGTTGGCGGCGGCCAAATGCACTGTTCGCACGGCGCCGGCGTCGTTGATCTGTACGGTCTTGGCGCTCACCACGGGCAGCGACATGCCGGCCAGTGGCACCCGACTGCCGCGAGACGCCGCGGCGGGCGCCTTGTCGGTCATCGATAGCTGCGCGAGCGCCTCGTCGACCGTGGACGCCGTCGTCCACACCTCCCGGCTGTTCTCACCGTCCGTTGAGATCTGCAATGGCCGGCTGCGCCGCAGCACGATGGCGTCGGACTGGTCGACCGCCTCATCGCCGGCCGGGTACAGGTCATCCCGCTCACCAACGTCGTAGCCGTTCTCCTTCACGACGTCGATGACCCGCGACTTCATCGTGGAAACCGTCATCGGCGCACCGTCAACGGTCAGCGTGACCGTCTTGTGCGCTGCGACCGCGTAGCCGCCGGCGAAGGTAAGCGCCAGCAACATTGCGCATACCAGCACCCGAAGATAGGGCGAGCGCGATTCATGAAGCTTGTTCAATGCATTCAAAATGTGGTTATCCCCGACTCGGACGGCATGTTCCTTACGGCCCCCGTTCGATCACAAGACGGTAACGAACTGGCCTAGCAACGGCAACTCCCGCCGTCCGGTTCATGGAATTGCCAGCTCGAGTCCGTAGACCCGCGCGGCGGTGGCCGAGGTTTCGAGCGCCAGGTCAGCGGCCGGCCGGTGCACCACGTCGGCCAGCGCCCGCACCGTGTAGGGCAGGCAATACGGCTCGTTGGGCGCGCCCCGATACGGGTGCGGGGTCAGGTACGGCGCGTCGGTCTCCACCAGGAGCTGGTCCACCGGAATGAGCGCGGCGGCCTCGTGCAACGCGCGGGCGTTGCGGAAACTGACCGTTCCGGAGAGGCTGAGCAGCCAGCCCGCGTCGACGCACGTCCGCGCCATCTGTGCGTCCGAGGAGAAGCAGTGGAAGATCACGGTCTCCGGTGCGCCCTCCGCCGCCAGCACGTCGAGCACGTCGGCATCGGCGTCGCGGTTGTGGATCATCAGCGGCTTGCCGGTCCGCTTGGCCAGGTCGATGTGCCAGGCGAAGGCCTCGCGCTGCTCGGCGGGCGTCGCGCAGCCGTCCAGCCGGCCGGGCCAGTAGTTGTCCATTCCGGTTTCCCCGACCGCGACCACGCGGGGATGCTCGGTCAGCCGCTCGATGACGGCTTTGGTTTCGTCGCCGAGCGCGCCGGCCCGCGTCGGATGCAGTGCGACGGCCGCATAGACGCGCGGGTCCCAGTCGGCGGCCCGGGTCACCCACCGCGCCGAGTCCAGGTCGTCGGCGATGGTGACGACGGCTTGCACGCCCACGGCCGCCGCGCGATCCACGATGTCGCGCACCCCGCCGGCGTCGTCGGCGCCACAGGCGTCGAGGTGGGTATGCGCGTCGACGAGCGGCGTCAGCGGGTCGGGGGCGGGCGGCGCCGGGCGGGAACGGCTCACCGGAACACAATAAAGTGAGGACAAATGAGCGAGCCGTACTACATAACGACAGCCATCGCCTACCCCAATGGCGACCCGCACGTCGGTCATGCCTACGAATACATCGCGACCGATGCGATAGCGCGGTTCAAGCGGCTGGACGGATTCGACGTGCGCTTCCTGACCGGCACCGACGAGCACGGGCTCAAGATGGCCGAGACGGCCGCGGCCGAAGGCGTGCCGACGGCGGAGTTGGCCCGGCGCAACTCCGATATGTTCCAGCGGCTGCAGGAGATGCTCAACATCTCCTTCGACCGGTTCATCCGCACCACCGACGCCGACCACATCGACGCTTCCATCGAGATCTGGCGGCGTATGAACGAGGCCGGCGACATCTACCTGGACGCCTACTCGGGCTGGTATTCGGTGCGCGACGAACGCTTCCTCACCGAGGCCGAGACCAGCGTCGGCCCGGACGGAACCCGGGTGGCCACCGAATCCGGGGCGCCGGTCACCTGGACCGAGGAGCAGACCTACTTCTTCCGGTTGTCGGCCTACGCCGACAAACTGCTCGCGCACTACGAGGCGCACCCGGAGTTCATCGAGCCCGGCGTGCGACGCAACGAGGTGGTCAGCTTCGTCTCCGGTGGACTGCGCGACCTGTCCATCTCGCGGACCACGTTCGACTGGGGCGTGCCGGTACCCGACCATCCCGACCACGTGATGTACGTGTGGGTGGACGCCCTGACCAACTACCTCACCGGCGTCGGCTTCCCCGACACCGAATCGGAGCTGTTCCGCCGCTTTTGGCCGGCCGATCTGCACATGATCGGCAAGGACATCATCCGGTTCCACGCCGTGTACTGGCCGGCGTTCCTGATGTCGGCCGGGATTGAATTGCCGCGCAAGGTTTTCGCGCATGGCTTCGTCTACAACCGCGGCGAGAAGATGAGCAAGTCGGTCGGCAACGTGATCGACCCGAATGCGTTGGTCGACACCTTCGGGGTGGACCAGGTGCGCTATTTCCTGTTGCGGGAGGTGCCATTCGGCCAGGACGGCAGCTACAGCGAAGACGCCATCATCAGTCGCATCAATGCCGACCTCGCCAACGAGCTGGGCAACCTGGCACAGCGTTCGCTGTCGATGGTGGCCAAGAATCTGGACGGAATCGTCCCGGAGCCAGCCGAATTCAGCGCCGACGACACCGCGTTGTTGGCGGCGGCCGACGGATTGTTGGAGCGGGTGCGCGGTCATTACGACGACACCGCGATGCACCTGGCACTGGAGGCGATCTGGCTGGTGCTCGGCGCGGCGAACAAGTACTTCTCCGCGCAGGAGCCGTGGGTGCTGCGCAAGGCCTCCACCGACGAGGCGCGCGAGCG
>NZ_JBOGDB010000214.1:0-4674 GCF_050701515.1 Mycobacterium sp.
GCCCGACGGCGTGGGCCGGGTCCACGCCCGCGGGCAGGTGTGCCTCGGGGCCCGCACCCGCTGCAGGCACGTGCGCGACCGCGGGTTCGGCGACGAACTGGTTGACCGCCGACGCCACATTCTTCGAGTCCGCCGGTGCCGCCGAATTACCCGTGAACGCCGCCGCGGCAGCCATCAACATCGACGCCGCGTTGGTCGGATCGGCCGCCGCCTGCTGAATCGCCGGGCCCAGGCTTTGCACGGCCGGCATGCCGGGCGCCTGCAGGCCGTCGATCGGCAGCGGCGACGTCGGCTCGCCGTTCGCGGTTGCCGTCAGGCTCAGCAGCAGCGCCGTAGACGAGCCGACAGCGACGGCGGCCTTGGCGAACAGCGTCCTGGTCGGTGTCACGGCAGACCGGCCAACAGCGTGGGCGCGAGCAGGCCTGCACCCGGGACCGCGGGAGCAGCGGCGGGAGCTGCAACGGCGGGAGCAGCAACGGCGGGCGCTGCAACGGCGGGTGCGGCGACCGCCGGCGTGGCCAGATTTGGCTGCGGAACCCCGCTTGGCAGCAACGAGGCGAGGCTGGTCGGCATCGAAAGTTGTCCGGGCAACATATTGGACAGCAGGTTGGTCGGAGCGGCGGCCGCGGGCAGCGCCGGTGCGGCCCCCGGAAGCGCGGGCGGTTGCGGCAGGGTCACCGATGCGGTGGCGCCCGGTGCAGGTGCCGCCGGCGTGGCCGGCGTCCCGGACATGACCGCCGCCAGGCTCTGGATCATCTGCGGAGCGGCGGCTTGCATGTTCCCGAGCTGGTTGATGAACGGCAACCCGGGCACGCCGGGGTTGGCCGGTGGCGCCGGCTCGGCGGCCGCCGTCGTGCTGAGCGCCAGCGCTGTCGAGACCGCACCAGCGGCGATCATCGTCGAAGCAAGCAGTTTCCCGGAGCGTTTCATGGTTCTCCCAATCGTTTGACGGCGAACGCCTCAGGCCGAAGCTAGCTCGTTACTAGAGTTACTCAAGTGACACGTGTGGCGTTTATCCAACCGTTACGGAGGTGAAGGCGTTCGGTGACCGGTCGCTAGAGTCGGTCGGATAAGAGCCACACCCGCCACGACAAGGACCGTCCCGCGGCCGCCTGCACGATTGGCGGCCGTGGCGCCGTTGCTGCTGTTGGCGAGCATCGCCGCGCGGCTGGCGTGGACCTACCTGTCGCCCAACGGCGCGAACTTCGTCGACCTGCACGTGTATGTCGGCGGCGCCGGCGCATTGGACGAGCGGGGAACCCTCTACGACTACGTCTACGCTGATCAGACGCCGGATTTTCCGCTGCCGTTCACCTATCCGCCGTTCGCCGCCGTCGTCTTCTATCCGCTGCACTTGTTGCCGTTTGGGCTCGTCGCGCTGGCCTGGCAGCTGGGCATCATCGCCGCGCTGTACGGAGTGGTCCGCATCAGCCAGCGCCTGCTGCCGGTGCACGACGAATTCGGCGGCAGCCGAGGTGTCGCGATGCTGTGGACCGCCGTCGGCATCTGGCTCGAACCGCTGCGCAGCACCTTCGACTACGGCCAGATCAACGTGCTGCTGGTGCTGGCCGTGCTGTACGCGGTCTACGGCACGCGATGGTGGGTGTCCGGGCTGCTGGTCGGGCTGGCGGCCGGGGTGAAGCTGACGCCGGCGGTCAGCGGTCTGTACTTCCTCGGCGTGCGACGGTGGGGCGCCGCGGTGTTCTCGGCGGTGGTGTTCCTCGCGACGATCGGCGTTTCGGCGTTGGTGATCGGCGACGCGACCCGCTACTACTTCACCGAGCTGCTCGGCGACGCCAACCGGGTGGGACCGATCGGCACCGCCTTCAACCAGTCCTGGCGCGGTGGCATCTCCCGGATCCTGGGCTACGACGCCGGTTACGGACCACTTGTAGTTGTGGCCATCGGTCTCACCGCCGTACTCGCGCTGCTCGCGTGGCGTGCCGTCGGCACCGACGACCGGCTGGGCGGAATCGTGGTGGTGCAGCTGTTCGGATTGTTGCTGTCGCCGATTTCGTGGACCCACCACTGGGTGTGGGTGCTGCCGCTGATGATCTGGCTGCTGCACGGCCCGTTGCGCCGACGACTCGGCGCCCGGGTTCTGGGGTGGGGCTGGCTCGCCCTGACGCTGATCGGTGTGCCGTGGCTGCTGAGTTTCGCGCAGCCCACGATCTGGCAGATCAGCCGGCCCTGGTACCTGGCATGGGCCGGGCTGATCTACATCGTGGCGACGCTGGCCACGCTGGCGTGGATCGCCGCTACTGGTCCTAAACGTTCAAGATCTGGTTTATCTCCCGAGCCATCGCCAGATCGTTCTCCGTGATTCCGCCCGCGGAATGCGTCACCAACGCGAAAGTCACTGTCCGCCAGCGGATATCGATATCGGGGTGATGATCCTTTTCTTCGGCCTTGTCGGCCACCCGGCGTACCGCCTCGATGCCGTCAAGGAAGGCGGGAAACTTGATCGAACGGCGGATTGCTCCTTCGCTGCGTTCCCAGCCGTCGAGGTCGGGCAGTGCGGCGTCCACTTGCTCGTCCGTTAACACAGCCATGTTGCTTGAGATCCTCCTAGGTCGCCCACTATCACCGCACCCTGGCCAGCCTGAGGTTGGACAGGATACGGCTACTTCATGGTGGCCAGGTTATGCCAAAGGTTTCGCAGGCTGTCGGTGCCACCGAACAGCGTGGTGAAGTGGGTGGAGTCGATGAGGACGATGTCTCCCGCGCGCTGACCGGCCGGGGGCATCCAGATCAATGCGTTGAACTCCGTGTTGCCCGTAGCGGTGAATGGATGCGGTCGGTTCGGGTCGACGCGCTGGCGGCCGAGCACCCGTAGTTCGTCGCCTTCTGGTGCGGTGAGTTCGTAATGCGGCAGGTGCGGGTGGAAGTTGAACGTGGTGACGTTGTCGAGAAGCCGCGGCGTGTCGAGGTCGCGGATGGCGTTGAGTGGTGCGATCTCCTGGGTGCCTTCGACGACGGCGGGCCGCAGCCCCCAAATGTTGTGAACGGGCACATCGAGTGCCTTCATCAGTGAGCGGGTGTACTGGCCGAAGCGTTGCTGGCGGGGCACGAGCCGGTCGCCGTGGTGCAGGTATTCGACCTGACGCTGCTCGTAGTCGTCGGTGAAACCCACGTCGTGATGGGGCGCCAGAAGCAGGCAGGTCCCTTCCCGCCCGAGCCACTCGGTGATCGCGGCGATCTCCTCGGGTGAGGCCTCTTGTTCGGAGAGCAGATGGTCGAGCCCGAACACCAGGAGGGTGTCGGTGTCGGCCAGGATCCGTTCGTCGATCGGAAGTTTGTAGCCGGCTTGGTCGATGCGCTGGAATACCGCCACCGGGTGCCCGGTGGCCTCCTCGGCGAGCTCCTGGAAGGCCAGGGCGGACCGGTGGAAGAGCTCCAGCGTGCCGGCGACGCCCTGCAGGAAGTTATCCGCGTTGTATTCCGTCGTCTCGTAAGACGGCCACAGAACGTTTCGCACCTCGGTCATCGTGGAGAAGCGGTTCTCGATGACGGCTGGATCGCGTTGGGCTTCCCAAGGGTAGCTCCAGGTCCAGTAGATGCTGATGCGTCGGCCGCCGGAATGGGGTCGGGAAGTGTGGCTCTGGTTGTACGTGCGTGCCCGCGACAGTGTGTTCATGTTGATCCTTAATCACCCAGCGCAGCGAGATATCGCATCGCCTTGATGCCGGGCAGGAAGAAGTAGGCCCCACCCGACAGGGTGGTGAACGCCGGCAAGCCCTTGTGGACCTTCCGAATCGGCCTCTTGGGGACCGTGAAATCCATCGTGCCGTCCTGAGTTCCGCAGATTGGGTCGTGCTCGTTGCCGAGTTCGTGGAATCTCTTGTCGTTGATCCACACGTTCTGCGCGAACTCGAACTGACGCACGAGGTCGGCGCAGATGATGAACGCGGCGATGCCGCGGTCCACGCCATCGTCGGGCGCGTTCTCCGGCAGCGCTGGTCCGTAGGTCGCGCCTCGGCGGATCATGCGTCGACGATTTATGTAGTGCGCGGTGTCGCGCGGATTCAACCGGCGGGCATGCGAGCCGAGCGGACAGGCATAGCCGAACGGATCCATCTCCTTGTAATTGAAGTCGTTGTTGCGCACGGGATCTGCGCCCAATTCCGGATCGTCTTTGTCGGGCGCGAGCACCAGTGGCGCGCCGCTGCGCCAACGCCCCATGAACTTCGCCGCGAGCAGTTCCTGCTCTTCCGGTGTTTCCGCATGCTCGCGCAGATAGTCGCGGAACGCCGCGACGTGTTCCTGCAGTCGGCGGTACGCCATATAGCTGCCGTTACGTGACAACACCTCGGGCTCAGGGAGATTCGTCACCGGCCCGTTCTCGTCGGGATATCCCAGGATGAATTCTCCCGGTTCCAGCGCAGCGCCGGAACCCGGCGTCGGCTCCTCGCCGGAGCCCTTCATCACCGGCTGCGACAACCGGTCCCGGAAGCCGAAATGGTCGTGGGCGTAGTTGAACGGTGGTGTCGCGTTGAGGTCGAGGAACGAAAGACTGCGCACTCCGTCGGTCCGGGCGAGCAGCTTGTCGTGCTCCTCGATGGATCGTCGGCACTGTTCGTCGGTGCGCGAGAACAGGATCGCGATCGCGTGCAGATCATCGCCGGCCAGGCCGCCGACCCAGTGCTCCGGCGCGTTGGCGCCGGTGTCCCCAAG
>NZ_JBOGDB010000215.1:0-4366 GCF_050701515.1 Mycobacterium sp.
ATGGGCGTAATAGCGCCAGCCGCCGGGTGCTTTACGGTCTCGCCCACGTACGACGTCGATCTTGTGCCACACGCTCGGATCGGACAGGAAATGGCTCAGATGCGCCCACTGGCCCGCCCCCTGGGGCAGCCGCACCGACAACACCAGGTCTCCGGCCGGCAGGCCGGTGAACACCACCGCCAGAGCACCGCTGTGGTGCCACCACGACCCGCTCGCTGGCCGCGCCGGCGCAGCGAGCCGGGCCGGTTGGGCCAGGATCGAGGTGCCCGCCAGCTGGCCGGCTGCCTCGGCTGCGGTGCGCACCGCGGCGGGCAGCTGCGGGTGCCGGTAGGTGTCCAGGTGCCCGTCGAGGGTGCCGACCAGCCGGTAGGATTCCCACGCCGGCGTGGTCTTGGTGTGCGAGCGGGCCCGGCCGGGGATGCGGGTGAAGTCCCACCACGAGCCGATGCGTGGCGGCCCGTGCCGGCGCCCCGAGGAGTCCGAAAACAGATGCCGGTCGACGGTTTCCCACACTTCGTCGGCCACATGCAGACCGATGGCCTTGGTCAGGTGATCGCGCATCCACCCGCTGGCCTCAATATGGGCCTTGGCCGCGGCCTCGATGCCCTTGCGCGACAACCCCAGCCGCTCCCGCAGACCCTTCGGATCGGCGCCGCGTTCCCGCTTGGCCGCCCAATACACCCGACAACGGGCCGCGGCGTCGCGATGCAGTGCCCGCCGCAGCCGAAACACCGCACCCCACTGCCGCTGCACGCGTTGGCGCACGTGTGCGTCGCCGACATCGAGGTCGAGGCGGATCACCGATACCGGCCCCTCGTATTTGAAGTTCGGCGCCTTGGACCTACCCCGCCGCCGCGGCGCCAGGTCACCGCCGGTAGCGGTGGTGGTGTCGGTGCCCGTGGCTGCCATGGGGTTCATGAAACCATCACCCACCGACACCAGCCCGCTGCCACACCGATGGCGAAACCTGGTCCCGCTCACCGGCCTCACAGGTTGGTCAAGTCCACACCATCTACACCCTGGCCCGCCAACGGTTACCGACACATCCCGGCCGACCCTGGAGCCTACCGCTACCAGCCCGCGTGCAGCCCGTGCTGATCCACCTGCGCACCAACCTGACCACCCGCGCGCTGGCCGTGCTATTCGACACCAGCCAGTCCACCGTCGACCGCATCCTCCATCACCTGGTGCCGGTGCTGGCCCGCGTACTGCAACCCAATCCCAATAGGCAAGCCGCGCCGTGGATTATCGACGGCACCCTGATCCCGGTGCACGACCGGTCGATCACCGCCATCAGCAAGAACTACCGGCGCAGCGTCAACACCCAAATCATCATCGGCGCTCACCGTCGCCGCGTCATCGCCGTCGGCGGGTGCTGACCGGGCAACCGCAACGACGTCGTAGCCGCCCGCCCAACCGTCGCGCAGCTGCTCACCGGCGGCCGACATATCCTCGGCGACGGCGGCTATCGCGGCATCCCCGGTATCACCACACCCCCGCGTGACAGGACCGGGCGCATCATCCGAGATAACCGCTACCGGCTTCACCGCCGCATCAGGGCCCGCGTCGAACACGTCATCACCCGGCTCAAAGACTGGCAGATACTGCGGCAATGCCGTCGCCGCGGCGACGCCATCAACCACACCCTCCAAATCATCGCCAGACTCAGGAACCTCAAAACCCACAACCAATTACCGGTCAACTCTTAGCGCGTCTTTCGCGGCTGCCAGACCACCACAGCGGTGCTCTTGGGCACCACTGCGACGTCGCGACGCTGGTTGGCGCGCAACCGTTCCAGCTCCTCGGCCATTTCACCGATGCGCGATCGCAGCGCCTCGACCTGATTGGTCAGCTCGATGATGCGCTTGATGCCGGCCAGGTTGACGCCCTCGTCCTGGGACAACCGCTGCACCTCCCGCAGCAGGTCGACGTCGCGCTGCGAGTAGCGGCGCCCACCGCCGGAACTGCGGCGCGGGCTGACCAGGCCGAGCCGGTCATAGGTGCGCAATGTCTGCGCATGCATGCCGGCCAGCTCGGCGGCCACCGAGATCAAGAAGGTCCGGGCCGAGGCATCGGGGTCGTTGGAGCGCTTGTGGGCCATCACGCACCCGCCCATCCGGCCCGCGGGTCGAATCCGCTGGCGCGCTCCGCTTTCGCGTAGGCCTCCAGCGCTTCGGCCGCCTCCCCTTCCAGCTTCGCCGGAACCGACACCTTCACGGTGACCAACAGGTCGCCGTGACCGCCGGATCGCTTCGGCACCCCGCGCCCGCGCACCCGCAGGATGCGTCCGTCCGATGTGCCCTTGGGCACCCGCACACCGACCTTGCCCTCCAGCGTCGGCACCGAAAGCGTTGTGCCCAGCGCCAGTTCGCTGAAGCTGACCGGGACGGTTACCGTCAGGTCATCGCCGTCGCGGCCAAACACCTTGTCCGGCCGCACATGTACGGTCACGTACAGGTCGCCTGAAGGCGCACCGCGCAGGCCGGCCTCGCCCTGTCCGGCGAGCCGGATCCGCTGGCCGTCCTCGACGCCGGGCGGGATCCGCACGTTGATGGTGCGGGTTCGGGTCGTTACGCCCGTGCCCTTGCACTCGGAGCAGGGGTGTTCGATGATCGACCCGCTGCCACGGCAGTCGGTGCAGGGTTCGGAGAACCCGAATGCGCCCTGGTTCCGACTGATCACACCCGAACCGTTGCAGGTGGCACACACTTTCGGACTGGTGCCCGGCCGCGCGCCACTGCCATGGCAATTGGTGCAGGGCGCGGGGCTGGTCAGCCGCAGTGGCATGGCCACACCCTTGGTGGCCTCCATGAAACTGAGCCCGGTCTCGGTCTCCAGGTCATTGCCGCGACGGGGCCGGCTGGGTCGCGGCTGGGCGGCGCCGCGGCCGAAGAGGCCGCCGAAGAGATCCCCGATGTTCGCGCCGCCGGTCTGTCCGGCCGCGTCGAACAGATCGTTCAGATTGAACTCGACGCCATCCCCACCAAAGCCGCCGAAGTTGCCGCCGCCACTGAATCGGCCCCGACCGAAGCCGCCGCCGGCGAAAAGCCGTCGGGTTTCGTCGTATTCCTTGCGCTTGGCCTCGTCCGACAAGACGCTGTATGCCTCGGAAACCGCCTTGAACCGGTCGGCGCCGGCCGGGTTCTTGTCCGGATGCAGTTCGGCAGCCAGCTTGCGGTAGGCCCGCTTGATGTCGTCGGCGCTGGCATCAGAGGAGACGCCGAGCTCCTGGTAGAAGTCCTTTTCGACCCACTCGCGTTGGGCCATGCCGCGTCACCTCCTCACCGATACCTAGGATTCTGCGGTCTGGTCGCTCGACACGTCGGTGTTATCGGCGGTGTCGGCGTCTTCGGCTTGCTCGTCGTCGGCCTCGGGCACGGTATCGACCACACCCACCATGGCGTGGCGAATCACCTGGTCGCCGACCATGTAGCCGCGCCTCATCACGGCGCCCACGATGGGATGAGTGCCCTCCCCCTCGTGCTGAACGGCTTCGTGCAACTCCGGGTCGAAGTCGTCACCCTCGGCGCCAAAGCCCGAAAGGCCAAGTCCCTCAAGCGCAGTCACCAACTTGTCGGCGACCGACTTCAGCGGACCCGACTCCAGATCGCCGTGGCTGCGGGCCCGGTCGAGGTCGTCGAGCACTCCGATCAGCTGTGCGATGACGGCGGCCTTGGCGCGCTCGGCGGTGAGCTGCTGGTCGCGCAGCGCCCGCTTGCGGTAGTTGGCGAAGTCGGCCTGCACCCGTTGCAGGTCAGCGACCAGCTCGGCCGCCTTGCCTGCCTCCTCGGGCGTCTCCCCCGCGAACGGCTCCGACCCCGGCCCGCTTGGGGCCGGGCCGGAAGCCTGCTCACGAACTTCGCCGGTCTCCGGATCGACACGCCGTTTGTCGGTGACGGTCACCGGCTCGTGCGGATCGCTTGAACTCACTTGTTCTCCTGGTCATCGTCGACTACCTCGGCGTCCACCACGTCGTCGTCCGACGAACCCGCGTCACCGCCGGCGGCGCCACCGCCGGCGGCCTGCTCGGCCTGCGTGGCCTCGTAGATCGCCTGGCCCAGAGCCTGGGACTCCTGGCCGAGCTTCTCCATCGCGGACTTGATCGCGGTGATGTCGGTACCGCCCAACGCCGTCTTGGCGTCGGCGATGGCGGCATCGATCTTTTCCAGCGTCTCCTCCGGAACCTTCGAGCCGCCCTCAGCCTCACGTTGTTCCTTGACGAACTTCTCCGTCTGGTAGACCAGCGACTCGGCCTGGTTGCGGACGTCGGCCTCCTCGCGACGCTTGCGGTCCTCCTCGGCGTGCGCCTCGGCGTCCTTGATCATCCGGTCGATCTCCTCCTTGGACAGGCCGGAGCCCTCCTGGA
>NZ_JBOGDB010000216.1:0-5704 GCF_050701515.1 Mycobacterium sp.
CTGGAGATCCTCGAACGCTTCGCCGAAGTCCTCGGCGCCCCACTCAAAGAGGTCACCGCCGCGTTCGCCAAAGACGCCCGCCTCGAACTCTTCGACACCGAACCCCTCAGCCCCGACACCGAACAACTCATCGACCTCTACCACCAGCTCGACCCCACCCGCCAAGACCTCGCCCGCACCATCCTCCAAGCGATCCTCGACCAACAACACGCCGAACACCCCGAGACATGAAACGAGGCGGTCCCACCGGACCGCCCCGCTTCAACGACTGAGGGTAGACAACCCCACTATTGGGGGACAGTACGTTCGGTGCTGGTCAGACGCAAGCGCAGGGGCAAGACCCGCTCCGGCGGCCCGTCCCCGTACCCGCACACGCGTAACACCCCATGGACGACTACCTCGCCCTTTGTGCCCGAAGACCAGGCCGTCGCCTGCGCCGTCCTCCTCACCATCTGACACCGCCCGAATCGGCCTGACAACGCGAGGCGGGCGGTTCGACGAGTCATCCCCGCTTCAGTACGTTCGGGCAGGTCAGTCGGTGAGGGTGTCACGGAACGCGGTCCACTCCGCGCCTGTCAGCAACACGATTCCGCCGTTGGGGTTCTTCGAGTCGCGTATCGCGGTCATGCCGTCCGAAAGGATCGCGAGCTCGACGCATTGTCCGTTGTTACCGCTATAGCTGCTCTTGCGCCAGCGCGGCTCACCCACGTTTGCGGTAGCCATCGCTCACCTTCCCTAAATTGATCTTCATTTGAACTGTTCGGCTACCTTAGCGATCAAGCGCCGCGAACTGTCCGGGTCGTCGGCTGCGGCGCGAAGCCGTTGGTAGGACGCTGCGTACTGCTGGATGACGTCGACATCCTCAGGGTACGTTGCACCCTCAGGTTCCTCCAGGTACAGCACGGTTCCGCGTTCAGGCAACCGGAGCAGGGTGAACACGTTCTTGGCCGTGAACGCCTCGTCTCGGTTGGGCGTGGGCTTCGGGCGGAACGGTCGGACGCGTAGCTCGATGGTCGGTGCCTCGGAGAGTTCGATGAGACGTTCAAGCTGCGCCACCATGACAGCATCGTCACCGATCACGCGATGCAGAACGGCCTCATGCAAGATCACATCGAGTTGCGGCGGGTTCGCCCTGTCAAGAATCTGTTGGCGGTTGCGGCGCAACTCGACGAGACGGTCGATCTCTTTGCGTCCAGCCAGCGGGTTGCCGGCCTGTAGCAGGACGCGGGCGTAGTCGTCCGTCTGGAACAGGCCGGTCACGGTCTCGTTCTCGTAGACGAGCATCTCGTCGGCTTCCGACTCCATGACGAGGAACCGGCGGAACCAGTTCGGTACGCCGTCGCGGTAGCTGGAGCTGCGGCGCTTTCGCGCACGAGGTTTCGGCACTGACGCGAGGCGCAGCGCTTCGGCCTGGTCGGCGTCGCTGGCCTTGTACAAGGTGAGAAGCGCCGCGACGTTCTCGCTGGTGATGGCCTGCTTGCCGTTCTCCACTCGGCTGATGCTGGACTTCGAGGTGCCGATGTGCCTGCCAGCGTCGTCCGTCTTCAGCTTGGCGCTTTCGCGGAGCCGTGTCAGGAGTAGGCCGAGCTGGATCTGTGCAACTGACGGGTCGTCGTCGGCGTTCGCGGACATGTCCTGATCCTCCATGTTGGTCCCGAGTACTCGAAACCCTGGCGCGGTCCTACCGTCAGTGACAAGCAGGTTCACCCTATTGCACACTTGGTTTCGTGCAACTACCGTCTTAATCTCATGCAACAGGGTGCGGGTTGCCGCAACCAGTTCCATGCACACGCTACTTGCTCAGGGTGTGGGCGGCGCGGGAGGGAGCACGGTATGCGTCAGGCGCGACGTGAAAGACGAGTCTCTTGCCGGGACGTCGTTGGCCGACGCCGGACCGCTGGTGTGTTTGCCGCCGAAGCGGGCGCGGTTGCAATCCAACGGATTCAGCGGTGCCGCGAGGCCGACTCCGCAGTACTTGACATGAGGCGGCACCGGGCAGGTGCCGCTAACCGACTGCCCGGCGGGCCGTCCCGTCTTCCCGACACGGGGCGGCCCGCCGGGTCTCCACCTCGCCGGCAACGCACAACGGAGTACGTGAGCGCACGGCCGGCTCCACACGGCGGACGCGGGCCTGCCTGCCGACGTCCGTCGTCGTCAGGGAGGCATGCAGCGTGATTACCGACGAGGTCGAGGCCCCGGCATGACGCCGACCCACGCCGACCGGGCCTCCCTCGCGCTGTACCCGGAGCTGGGGAAGCTGATCACTCTGCGGGACAACGGCAGGTGGCAGTTCATGCCGAAGATCCAACGGGGCGGGGTGGAGCTGGTCGCGGGCTTTGCCGTGTGGCTACCCGAGGGCTGGACCGACGCCATCGCCCTTGCCAACCGCGACGACGCGAAGGCGTACCGCTGCGACCCGGCCGGTGGCGAAGTGTGGGGTCGTGAAGGTGGGCTGGCCGAGGTACTCGACGCCCTGACGGAGCTGCCCGCGCCCCATGAGCCCGGCGCACCGCGCTTGGTCAAAGGGAAAGCGCGCCGACTGTGGGTCCCGAGGATGACGTGACCCATGAGCAACCCCACGAGCCCGAGGGCTGGCCCGGTCTGTTCCAGCCCATGCGGCACCACGTCCCGAGCGGCTCGCGGCGTCTGTTGCTTCGCGGCGATCTCGTCGCGTTCGCGATCTGCAACGCGCTGTGCACGTACCCGAGCACGCCCGCATCCGCGCTGCCGTGGTGCCCGAACTGTCGACGATTCCTCGACACCGCCGCCCGCCTAGCGACAGGACCCGAGCATGACCCCGACAGCCTTCCTCCTGATCCCGGTTGCCATGACCTTCATCGGCCTGGCGGTCCGCGACATCCTCCGAGACGGCTTACGCAGCCGACGCCCTCGCTGAGAACTCCGGTGGACGTGCCGGTACCCCCGACCCAGCACGTCCACCGGTCTACCCCTGACACACAACTCTGGTGAGGAGCATTGCTCGATGGTGGACTGGAGCGGCGATCCACGCGGCAATATCGGTAAGTACGAGCGGCAGTTCAACGCTGGCGAGATCAACGCATCCGAGCGGGATCGCCTCGCCGACAAGGAACTGAACTGGATCGAGAACCACTGCCCGCACAAGCTCTCCAGCCGCGAGCCCGACCACTCGACGGTCTGGTGTGGCGACTGCGGCAAGAACCTCGGCGCTAGCGCCAAGGCCGGCAAGGGCGACGGCGGCGGTCTCATCGTGGTCCGCAGCGGCCCCTGCGGAGTGATCGCACTGGCGCTCGTCGGCGCGACGGCTGGACTCGGCTGGGGTCTGTTCGAAGCCATCCACCACATCCTCTGACGCGATCACCGGATCGACGAGCACATGAGCAACCTCCCGAAACGGACCCCCGGCGCGTACCTGACGAGCCCCGTCGAACCCCCAGACGACGGCTGGTTCGGAGATCACGTCGACTGGCCAGCCGACGACCCGGACGAAAGCGCGCTCGCCCACTACCTCCGCGTCACCGAACTGCCCGAAGGAGCCGAGGCCGAAGTGTTCTTCCGTCGCCTGCTCGACGGCCTCCACAAGATCGACCCCAACACCGACCAGTAGCAACCCCAAGGAGATCACCCCGCATGAACAACCCGCCCCGCCTCATCGCCTGGCTGGACATCCCCGACGACTGCCGGATGACCGTCGCCCTCAACTTCGACGACGAACTCCAGTTCACCCTCGGCAACTCGCCAGCCGACGACGCGACCATCGTGTTCGAACGGGTCGCCCTGGAACGGTTCGTGCAACTCGCCACCGACGCCCTGAAGCTGGAGCTACCAGCGGACTCGAAGGCAGACCTGCCCGAACTGGTCGACGCCTTCGCCGGAGGCCACTGATGCCCAAGCCACCACTACCCACCATCAAAGCCAACACTCGGATCATGGGCGACGTCCGGACACAGCTCCGTGACCGAGTCGCCAAGCAGTACGAGCGCGGCGCGTCCATCCGCGCCCTCGCCGAGCAGACCGGCCGGTCCTACGGGTTCATCCACCGCCTTCTCGGCGAGTCCGGTGTCACGCTCCGCGGACGTGGCGGCCGGACCCGGGTGGGGGCGTGATGACCGCCGACGTCGCCGAGTCTCCACCCGAGTCGGCACGGCCGTCGCAGAAGGTCTCACGTGTACTCGGAAACGAGTTGCGCGCAGTGCGTAAACAGCGCGGCTGGACACGCCGTGACCTGCTGAGCCACTCCGACCTGGACATCTCACTCCAGACTCTCGCGACCTACGAGCTGGGCACCCGGCACTGCACGGTGGTCCGTCTCTGGGAGCTCTCGGAGGTGCTGGACGAGCCGATGGACCAGTTGATCGTTCGTGTGATGCGGGGCCTCGGCGAATGGGAGGCGTCCGGTCTGACCATCGACCTTCGGGCGGCGGCGGCGAACACTCTGGCCAACCTCGGGCCGCTGAGTGGTTGGGCGAAGGCGCAACTGGCCACTCGGCCGCCCGACCACGCCCCGGCCGTCTCGCTCAACCGGGCGGCGCTGGACCGGCTGGCTCAGGTATGTGGGCTTGATACCGCCGAACTGATGAACCGGCTCCAGGACCAGCGGGCGGGGCTGGTCATTGCCAGACCACGCGCAGAAGACTCAGATTTGTAGTCCTGGCAACGAGAAGAGGAATCATGCGCGCCAATCAGAGACCTTGGACAATCCGCCAGCTATCGGAATCGCTGTCGCCAGGATTCGGGATTGCCGTAGCGATCGTCCTCGATGGCAAGAACCAGCGATACATTATCTCCTGGACCGGTGGGTTGTATCGCGAACGAATCACCCTTCCACTTCCGATCGACAGTCTTTGAGTGTGCGTAAGCCCTCGTAGCTCAGCGGACAGAGCGGGAGCCTTCTAAGCTCACGGCCGCAGGTTCAAGTCCTGCCGAGGGCACGCCCGCATGCGAAAGTCGGACGTGGGCAGGTTCACGTACCAGTTGCGCTTGAGATTTCCCTGGCAAACGGTCGCCAGGTTTGTGGTCCTGGCAGAATTGTGTTCAGTATTTATGATCGCCCAGGAGGGTCTGTAAGCGCACCTGACTTCGCACGGTAATCGCTGGCGGCGATAAGGCACCCATCTGGAGGAGCCCTGCCGTCGCGAAGCCGACTAGGATTACTTGTTTGTGTTCGTTGTCGTATTCGACGATCTACGATCTACCGACGAGGTGACAGTGCTGTCTGTCAGTGGTGCATCCGAAAATTTCCCTTATCCGGAGTCGCAGTTCTTGCATCGCGTGCTTGATATCGGGATGGAGTTCAAGCATCAGCCGCAGATTTTTCGGAGGCGGCTGCCGGCGTGGAGTATAAGGGATCTGTTGATCGACGATCTACCCTTGAATGCGAGCGCTCCTGGTGCTGTGCTTCAATCCTTTATAGACGATGTGTTGCCGTTGTGCAAGAACGAGGCGAGTCCTAAATTTCTCGGCTTTGGTGACACCGGTGACGATGCTGCCGCGCTGGCTGGTGGAATTCTGGCAATGTTCACGCAGCAGAATTTGATCAATCAGAGTTTCGATTCGCCGAGCGCGACGTTTGTTGAGATCGCGGTGTTGCGTTGGCTGCGTAAGCTGCTCGGATTCCAGGAGCGTTATTCAGAAGTCACCAGCCGAATCGGTAGTGCTCGAGGGTGGTGATGATGCGGATGAGGTTGGGGAGTTCGGTGAGGCGTCCGCGGTAGCCGGTGGCGAG
>NZ_JBOGDB010000217.1:0-2641 GCF_050701515.1 Mycobacterium sp.
AGGTCCTAACGCTCGGCGCCACGCTCACCGGACTTGGTGTCGCCGGCGCGGGGGCCGCGCAAGCCGACACCGGTTCTGCTGGTCCACCACCCGCTTCGGTGAGCGCAGGAGCCCACCTCGACGCACCACTGTTCCCGCCGATCGACTTCTCACCGGACATTCCGTATGTCGACGACGTATTCCACGACGCGGTCGACCGGTTCCACGCGTTCGACAGCCCCTGGGGCAGCTGGGACAGCTAGAAGCTCGATCCCGCACCGCGACGCCCGCCACCTGCACACCTCGGTGGCGGGCGTCATCTTGTATCAAGGCACTTCTTCGAGCCGATACCCCATGCCGCGCAACGTGACGAACCGCTCGGCGCCGAGCTTGCGTCGCAGATAGCGCACGTAGACGTCGACGACGTTGGAGCCCGGATCGAAGTCATATCCCCACACATGGCTGAGCAATTGTTCTCGCGAGAGCACCTGGCCGGGGTGGCGCAGGAATGCCTCGACCAACGCGAATTCCCGCGCGGAGAGGTCGACGGTGTCACCGCCGACCCGGGCGCGACGAGTCCGCAAGTCAAGCTGCAGGCCACCGTAGGACAGCACGGTGAGTTCTACGGCCCGTTCGCTGGTCAGCCGCAGCCGGACGCGGGCGAGCAGTTCCTCGAACCGGAACGGCTTGGACATGTAGTCATCCGCGCCGCCTTCCAGTCCGGCGACGGTGTCCTGCACGCTGTCGCGTGCGGTCAGCACGACGACCGGGATCGAATTGCGGTCCGCGCGCAGGTTGCGCAGCAGTGCGAATCCGTCCAGTCCGGGCAGCCCGATGTCGAGGATCATCAGGTCAAATCCGCCGGTCATCGCGTAGTCGTACGCTGACGGACCGTCGGCGACCACGGTGACGGCAAACCCGTTGGCGGACAATCCTTTTTCGATGAACGTGGAGATCCGAGGCTCGTCTTCGGCGATCAGAATGCGTGCCATCGCTCTCCAATGACGGCTGGGATTACCAGTGTGAAGGTGGCGCCGCGGCCGGGGATGCTGTCGAGTTCCACGTCGCCACCGTGAGCGACCGCGATCGCACGCACGATCGACAGACCCAGCCCGGCGCCGTCCGAACGTTGCCCGCCGGCGCTGCCGCGCGCGAACCGCTCGAAGATGCGGGCACGGTCGTCCTCGCTGACACCAGCGCCCGAGTCGGCCACCCAGAACCGCAGCCGTCGACCCTCCAGCCGAGACCCCACATCGATCCGATCCCCGGGCTTGGTGTAGCGGACGGCATTGTCGGCCAGCGCCACCAGCGCCTGCGTGATTCGTTGCGGATCCAGCACGGCGACGACCCGTCCGACCGAGTCCAAAGTGAAGTCGCGATCACCGAGCTGGGCCACCTTCTCGAAGGTCTCCCGGGTCAGGGCGCGAACGTCGACACGCTTGGGCTGAAGGAACGACGGTTGCTCAGACCGGGCGAGCAGCAGCAGGTCGGACACCATCCGGTTCATCCGGCCCAGCTCGTCGTCCACCAACGCGACCGTCGACTCGACGTCGTTGGGATCGTTGCGATCGAGCACCTCAAGGTGACCTCGAACGATCGTGATTGGCGTGCGCAGCTCATGCCCGGCGTCGTCGATGAAGCGGCGCTGAGCCGACACCCCGGCTTCGACCCGGTCGAGCATCCTGTTGACTGCGCCGACCAGTGACTCGAGTTCGTCGCCCTCCGCGTCGCCGCGTGTTGGGATGCGCTTGGCCAGATCGGTGTCGGTGATGCTCCGGGCGGTCGCGGCGACGTCGCGCAGCGGTCGCAGAATGCGGCCGGCCACCAGCCACGCCGCGCCGGTAGCGCCCAATAGCGTCACCGCGCCCACCAACAACATCAGGCGTGCGGCGGTATCGGCGCCGGCGCGTTCCGCGTCGCCGAGGTACGCGGCCACGATGACGCCTTGCGACGGGTCACCCTGCAATGAGACCGGGATCGCCAGGTAGCGCACCTCGCCGACTTCGGGGTGTTGGTACAGCCCTTCGACGGGCTCGGTGACATTGACGACGAGATCCCTGAACGCGTCATCACCGGCGAGCACCTCAGGAAACCCGGGTTCCTGCCGGCTCTGGCTGCGGTATTCACCGTCGACGTAGCCGAGGAACTTCTCGTTGGGCCGGGCGATGTTGTACGCGATCGCTTCGGAGAGGACTTCCTCGACGCTGGCGAACGGTTCTCCGGTGCGCGGGTTGATGCCGGGCAAGGTCAGTTCGTTGAACTCTTCGACCTCGAACCGCAAGGCCTCGTCCATCCGCGCGTCGACCGCCGACACCAGCAGCCGCCACGTCACGAACGTGACGACGCCCAGCGCCGCCATCACCAGCAGCAGCACCCAGCCGATGATGCGAGTGCGCGCCGCCGACGGGAGAATTCGGCGCCACAGCGGTCGTTGACCGGTGTCGGTAGAGGTCATCGCCGCCTCTCGGATCCCTGCCGGGTGAGTTCTATCCTCCCACCCAGCAACCCTGGCGGACCGATACAGCGGTGTGGTGTCAGTCGTCGTCGTCCCCACCGTCGTCCCCGTCGTCGTCCCCGCCGTCGTCCCAGGTGTCATCGCCGGGGCTGATCGCCGGCGGCGGAGCAGGCACGCCGCTCTGAGTGCCCGGTGTCGGCGCTCTCG
>NZ_JBOGDB010000218.1:0-23247 GCF_050701515.1 Mycobacterium sp.
CGATGCAGCAGCTGGTGCGTTCGGTCGAGCAGGGACGCTGCCCGGCCGACGACTTCTCCGACCGCGTGGTCAAGCACGGGATCGTCCCGGCGGTCACGCAATTGGCGGAAGGCGAGCCGTGAGTGCACGCGAAACGTTGGCGCGCGGGCTGACGCAGGCGCGCGAGCGCACGCTGCGGCTGGTCGAGTTCGACGACGCCGAACTGCGCCACCAGTACGACCCATTGATGAGCCCCCTGGTATGGGACCTCGCGCACATCGGTCAGCAGGAAGAGTTATGGCTGCTGCGTGGCGGGAACCCGGACCGGCCGGGCATGCTGCCGCCCGAGGTGGAGCGCCTCTATGACGCGTTCCAGAACTCGCGGGCCAGCCGGGTAGACCTGCCGCTATTGCCGCCGTCGGATGCCCGGGCCTACTGCGCGACGGTGCGCGACAAGGCGCTGGACACCCTCGACGCGCTGCCCGAAGAGGGCCCCGACAGCCAAGGGGCGTTCAACTTCGGCCTGGTAATCAGCCACGAGAATCAGCACGACGAGACCATGCTGCAAGCGCTCAACCTGCGGGTGGGGCCGGCGCTACTGGACCGGGGAGCGGCGCTGCCCAGTGGTCGGGCCGGGCTGGCCGGAACGTCGGTGCCGGTGCCGGGCGGTCCGTTCACGCTCGGGGTCGACGGGGTCGCCGAACCCTTCTCGCTGGACAATGAGCGCCCCGCGCACACCGTCGACATCCCGACCTTCCGCATCGGGCGGGTTCCGGTCACCAATGGCGAGTGGCGGCGGTTCATCGACGACGGCGGCTACCAGCAGAAGCAATGGTGGTCGGCGCGCGGTTGGGAACACCGTTGCGAGGCCGGGCTGGCCGCGCCGAAGTTCTGGAACGGCGGAGACCTTTCCGGCACTCGCACCCGGTTCGGTCACGTCGAGGACATTCCCGCCGACGAACCCGTGCAGCACGTCACGTATTTCGAGGCCGAGGCCTTCGCGGCCTGGGCCGGTGCGCGGCTACCCACCGAGGTGGAGTGGGAGAAGGCCTGCGCGTGGGATCCGAAAACTGGTGAGCGCCGCCGCTTTCCGTGGGGGCAGTCGGAGCCCACCGAGCACCTGTCCAACCTTGGTGGCGCCGCGTTGCGGCCGGCGCCGGTCGGTGCTTACCCCGCCGGCGCGTCGGCCTATGGCGCGGAGCAGATGCTGGGCGACGTGTGGGAGTGGACCACGTCGCCGCTGCGGCCCTGGCCGGGATTCACCCCGATGATCTACCAGAGCTACAGCCAACCGTTCTTCGACGGCGACTACAAGGTACTGCGCGGCGGCTCGTGGGCGGTCGGCCGCGACATCGTGCGGCCCAGCTTCCGCAACTGGGACCACCCGATCCGGCGGCAGATCTTCTGCGGGGTCCGATTGGCCTGGGATATCTGATGTGTCGCCACCTCGGCTGGCTGGGTGAGCCGCGTTCGGTCGCGTCCCTGGTGCTGGATCCCCCGAATGGGCTACTCGTGCAGTCGTATGCGCCGCGTCGGCAGAAGCACGGCCTGATGAACGCCGACGGTTGGGGCGTCGGATTTTTCGATGATGACGGCGTGGCCCGGCGCTGGCGCAGCGCGACCCCACTGTGGGGCGACGGGTCGTTCGCCTCGGTGGCACCGGTCCTGCGCAGCGGTTGCGTGGTCGCGGCGGTGCGATCGGCCACCATCGGCATGCCGATCGAGCCGTCGGCGTCGGCGCCGTTCACCGACGGGCAATGGCTGCTCTCGCACAACGGTCTGGTGGACCGCACGGTGCTGCCGGTCTCCTCGGCCGCCGAATCGACCAATGACAGCGCGCTGCTGGCAGCATTGATCTTTGATCGTGGACTCGATGCGCTTGGCGACACCATCGCCGAGGTTGCCGCCGCCGACCCAAATGCCAGGCTGAACATATTGGCCGGCAAGGGATCTCAGCTGCTGGCCACCACCTGGGGCGACACGCTGTTCGTGCTACGCGTCGCCGACGGCGTGGCGCTGGCCAGCGAACCCTTCGACGACGACCCGGACTGGCAGGAGATCCCGGACCGCCACCTCGTCAAGGTCGACGGCACCGGCGTCGAGCTGATCGGTTTGAAAGGATCTTCATGACCCTCTCGCTGTCCAACCACCTCGCTGCGGACTCCGCGATGCGGGCGCTGCGGCGCGACGTGCGCGACGGCCTGACGCAGAAGCCGAAATCGTTGCCGCCCAAGTGGTTCTACGACTCGGCAGGCAGCGATCTGTTCGAGCAGATCACTCGGCTGCCCGAGTATTATCCGACCCGGGCCGAGACGGAGATATTGCGCGACCGCTCGGCGGAGATAGTGTCCGCATCCGGTGCCGACACGTTGGTCGAGTTGGGCAGTGGTACCTCGGAGAAGACGCGACTGCTTCTCGACGCGCTGCGAAACAGCGGGTCGCTGCGCCGGTTCATCCCGTTCGACGTCGACTCCGGTGTGCTGCAGGCGGCGGGTTCTGCCATCCAGCGGGAGTATCCGGGTATCGAAATAGACGCCGTCTGTGGCGATTTCGAGGAACATGTCGTCAAGATTCCGCGGGTGGGGCGACGACTGGTGGTGTTCTTGGGCTCCACGATCGGCAACCTCACGCCGGGGCCGCGCGCGGAGTTCCTGTCGGCACTGTCCGACACTTTGCAACCGGGCGACAGCCTGCTGCTGGGTACCGACCTGGTCAAGGACGCCGGCAGGCTGGTGCGCGCCTACGACGACAGCGCAGGGGTGACCGCCCGCTTCAATCGGAATGTGCTGGGGGTGGTCAACCGCCAACTCGACGCCGACTTCGACCTCGAGGCCTTCGAGCATGTGGCCCGGTGGAACCCCGCCGAGGAACGGATCGAGATGTGGCTGCGGGCGATCGCCGCGCAGCGGGTGCGGATCGGCGCGCTGGACCTGTCCGTCGACTTCGGCGCCGGCGAGGAAATGCTCACCGAGGTGTCGTGCAAGTTCCGGCCCGACGGCGTCGCCGCCGAGGTGGCCGACGCCGGTCTGCGCCGCACGCACTGGTGGACCGACCGGGCGGGGGACTTCGGGCTGTCGCTGGCGACCAAATGACCGCACCTGCAGACCTCGCGGACCGCTGGCGCGCGGCACGGCCGAAAGTCGCCGGCCTGCACCTGGACAGCGGGGCGTGCTCGCGCCAAACCTTCGCGGTCATAGAGGCCGCCGCCCAGCACGCCCGGCACGAAGCCGAGGTAGGCGGCTATGTGGCCGCGCAGGCCGCCGCGCCGGTGCTGGACGCCGGCCGGGCCGCCGTCGCGGCGCTCACCGGGATGACCGGGCCCGACGTCGTCTACACCACCGGCGCCAACCACGCGCTCGACCTGCTGCTCGGCAGCTGGACGGGCACCCGCACGGTGGCCTGCCTGCCCGGTGAATACGGCCCGAACCTGGCCGTGATGGCTGCCAACGGCTTCGAGGTCCGTGCGTTGCCGGTGGACGGCGACGGACGGCTGGCCGTCGACGAAGCTGCGGGCGTGCTCACGGCCGATCCGCCCGGGCTGGTGCACCTGACCCCGCTGGCCAGCCACCGCGGCGTTGTGCAGCCGATGCGCGAACTCGCCGAAGTGTGCCGCGGCATCGGTGTCCCGCTGGCCGTCGACGCCGCCCAGGCGCTGGGCCACATCGACTGTGTGGTGGGTGCCGACGCGGTCTACTCCTCGTCGCGCAAGTGGATGGCCGGCCCGCGGGGTGTCGGCATGCTCGCGGTCCAACCCGCGCTGGCGGAACGGCTGCGGCCGCGGCTGCCGCCGCCGGAGTGGGACCTGCCCCACACCGTGATGGAACGTCTGGAGCAAGGTGAAGCCAATATTGCTGCGCGCGTCGGCCTTTCGGTCGCGCTCGGTGAACATCTGGCCGTTGGCCCCGAGCAGATCCGTGCCCGGCTGGCCGAACTGGGCCGCCTGACCCGCAACACCCTGACCGACATCGCCGGGTGGCGGGTCGTCGAACCGGTCAATGAGCCGACCGCGATCACCACCCTGGCGGCAACAGACCGGGCAGACCCGCAACAGGTGCGGGCGTGGCTGATCGCCGAGCGCGGCATCGTGACCACTTTCGCCGAGGTGCAGCGTGCCCCGTTCGAACTGACCGCGCCGGTGCTGCGGGTGTCGCCACATGTCGACAGCACTGCCGAGGATCTCGAGCAGTTCGCCGAGGCGCTGACGGCCGCCACCGACCAGGTACGCAGCTAAGCCGCTATCCGGCTACATCCCAGGTGTGCACCGGCTCGTTGCTGTGCATCCGCTGGCAATACAGCCGCAGCATCTCGGCCAGCGCCTCGGGCCGGGTCACGCCGCGCTTCTGCAGCGCCCGCACCGTCGCCACCTGCCACGCCGACCCGTTGCGACCGGTCTTGGCGCGACCTTCGATGACCCGGAGGTACCGGTCCGACACCTCGTCGGCTACCCCCCAAAGCTGCAGGCCCTCGCGGGCCATCGGCAGCAGCTGGCGCAGCACCAGCTCGTCCGGTGTCACCTCGCCCAGACCCGGCCAGTACAGCCGAGCGTCCATGCCGTGCTGGGCCGCATCGAGGAAATTCTGGTGTGCCGCAGCGAAACTCATCTTCGTCCACAACGGACGGTCCTCTTCGGACAGTGTCCGCAGCATGCCGTAATAGAACGCCGAGTTGGCCATCATGTCGATCACGGTCGGCCCGGCCGGCAGCACGCGGTTCTCCACACGCAGGTGTGGCCGGCCATCGACGACGTCGTACACCGGCCTGTTCCACCGCCAGATGGTGCCATTGTGCAGCCGCAGCTCGGGCAGCTGCGGTGTCCGCCCGGTGGCCAGCTCGCCGACCGGATCCTCCTCGGACAACTCCGGCAGCAGCGACGGGAAGTAGCGCACGTTCTCCTCAAACAGGTCGAAGATCGACGTGATCCACCGTTCGCCGAACCACACCCGCGGGCGAACGCCCTGCGCCTTGAGCTCGTCCGGGCGGGTGTCGGTGGCCTGGGCAAACAGTTCGATGCGAGTCTCCGACCACAGCTGGTGCCCGAAGAAGTAGGGCGAGTTGGCGCCGAGCGCCAGTTGCGGCCCGGCCAGAACCTGCGCAGCGTTCCAGTTCCGCGCGAACTCGGCGGGGGAGACCTGCAGGTGCAGCTGCATGCTGGTGCACGCCGATTCCGGCGCGATCGACGCTAGCTGCAGGCTCAGCCGCTCCGGGCCGGCGATGTCGATCAGGATGTCCTCGCCGCGGGCGGTGAAGATCGAATCATTGAGCGCCTGATAGCGCGTCGACTCGCTCATCCACCCGCCCGACAGGTGCTCGGGCATCAGGGTTGGCAGGATGCCGATCATCACGATGTGAGCGCCATCTTCGTTGGCCTTGGATTCGGCGGCGTTCAGGCTGGCGCGAACGTCGGCTTCCAACTCCAGCGCTGCCCGACCGGGCAACGGTCGCGGCGGAACGTTGAATTCGATGTTGTAGGCGCCTAATTCGGTCTGATAAGCCGGGTCCGCGATCGACGCCAGCACTTCCTGATTGCTCATCGCGGGCTGATATTCGGCGTCGACGAGGTTGCATTCGATTTCCATACCCGTCAGTGGGCGCTCGAACTCGAAACTGGACCGGGTGAGCATGGTTTCGAAGACGTCCAGGCACAGCTGGACCTTGCGCCGGTATTCGCGGCGGTGCGCGCGACTGAAGTCGGTCTGCCTCACCTCTTCGCCCACAACGCCGATGGAACATGCTCGGTGACGCCCGCGCAAGGAAATCGTGCATTATCTGCGCCATCGGAGTAGCCAGTTGACGAATTGAGCGCCGTCCCGCCGACTTGAGTACGTTCGAAGTTGTCGTCACTCATCGACAGGAGACCAACATGACAGAACCGACCGAACCGACCGCTCCGACGCAGACCGCGCCCGTCACCGGTCCGCCGCCGCACAACGCTGGCTGGGCAGTGGCCGCCCTGCTGTTCTTCTGGCCGCTGTCGTTCTCGGCGTTCAGCCATTCCCTCAACGTGTATCCGCTGTGGGCCGCGGGCAATTTCGGCGGCGCCCAGTACGCCTCCGATCGGGCGCGTCGGCTGGGTCAGCTCTCGCTCTGGATCGCCGGTGGCTTACTGCTGTTGTTCGCCATCCTGTACGCCATTTTCATCCTGGTGCTCATCTCCCAGGGCGGCGACTGGGGCGACCACCACCGCCATCGCGACTGAGGTCGGGAGCAGTAGTTGGCCGAATTCGTTGCCGCGATCGACCAGGGGACCACTAGCACCCGCTGCATGATCTTCGACCACGACGGCGCTGAGGTGGGGCGCCATCAGCTCGAGCACGAACAGATCCTGCCGAAAGCCGGCTGGGTCGAGCACAATCCGGTCGAGATCTGGGAGCGCACCGCATCAGCGGTGACATCGGCGCTGAATTCGACGAAGCTGTCCGCCACCGACCTTGCGGCGCTGGGGATTACCAATCAGCGGGAGACCTCGCTGGTGTGGAACCGGCACACCGGCCGGCCGTATCACAACGCGATCGTCTGGCAGGACACCCGCACCGACCGCATCGCGTCCGCCCTCGACCGTGACGGCCGCGGCGACGTGATCAGGCGCAAGGCCGGGTTGCCGCCGGCCACGTACTTCTCCGGCGGAAAAGTTCAGTGGATCCTGGAGAACGTCGATGGTGTGCGCCGCGACGCCGAGAAGGGCGACGCCATCTTCGGCACGCCCGACTCCTGGGTGCTGTGGAACCTCACCGGCGGGCCGCGCGGCGGCGTGCACGTCACCGACGTCACCAACGCCAGCCGGACCATGCTGATGAACCTGGAGACGCTGGATTGGGACGACGAACTGCTGTCCTTCTTCGATATCCCGCGACAGATGCTGCCCGAGATCAAGCCGTCGTCGAATCCGGCGTCCTACGGCATCACCCGCGATGACGGGCCGGTCGGTGGGCAGGTCCCGCTGACCGGCATCCTCGGCGATCAGCAGGCGGCGATGGTCGGGCAGGTATGCCTGGACTCCGGGGAGGCCAAGAACACCTACGGCACCGGCAACTTCCTGTTGCTCAATACCGGCGAGAAGATCGTCCGCTCCGAGAACGGCTTGCTGACGACGGTGTGCTACCAGTTCGGCGACGCCAAACCCGTTTACGCACTGGAGGGTTCGATCGCCGTGACCGGCTCGGCGGTGCAGTGGCTGCGCGACCAGCTGGGCATCATCAGCGGCGCCGCGCAGAGCGAGGCGCTGGCCGGTCAGGTGGACGACAACGGCGGGGTGTATTTCGTGCCGGCGTTTTCCGGGCTGTTCGCGCCGTACTGGCGGTCGGATGCCCGCGGCGCGATCGTCGGGTTGTCGCGGTTCAACACCAATGCGCACGTGGCACGGGCGACGCTGGAGGCCATCTGCTACCAGAGCCGCGACGTGGTCGACGCGATGGAGGCCGACTCCGGCGTACACCTGGAGGTGCTCAAGGTCGACGGCGGCATCACCGCCAACGACCTGTGCATGCAAATCCAGGCCGACGTGTTGGGGGTGGACGTGGTCAAACCGATGGTGGCCGAAACCACCGCGTTGGGTGCCGCATACGCCGCCGGCTTGGCCGTCGCATTCTGGGAGAACCCCGACGACCTGCGGACCAACTGGCAAGAAGGCAAACGCTGGACGCCGACCTGGAGCGACGAGCAACGCGCCGCCGGTTATGCCGGCTGGCAGAAGGCGGTGCAGCGCACCTTGGACTGGGTCGACGTCGAGTGATTTCGGCGTGATTTCCTGCGCTCACCGCTAGAAATCACGCCGAAATCGCAATTAGCCGGCGTCGAGTTGACGTTTGGTGTCGTCGTCGAGCTCGATGTCGGCGACCGCCATGTTCTCTTCGAGGTGTTGCACCGAGGACGTGCCCGGGATTAGCAGCACGTTGGGTGCGATTGCAAGCGTCCATGCGAGCGCGATCTGCGCCGGCGTCCGGTCTTGGTCGACTGCAGCCCGCCGAATCACGGGATTGCCGAGGACGGGATTGTCGGGGGCGAAGGCGGAACCGAGTGGGAAGAACGGAACGAATGCGATGTCGTATGCGATGCACGCGTCGAGCACGGCCTGAGATGTCCGGTCGGCGAGGTTGTACGCGTTCTGCACGCAGACGATCTCGGTCCGTTCCAGTGCGATGTTCAAGTGCTCAACGACGATGCTGCTCAGGCCGATTCCGGCGATAAGGCCTTCGTCGCGGGCCTGGATCATCGCGGTCAGCTGACGGCCGAAAAGTTCGCGGTCCACCCGTGCGGGCTGGTTGGGGTTGCCATCGCTGTCGAAGACCCGAAGGTTGGCCGCGGCCAGCTTATCCACCCCGAGCGTGCCCAGGTTCTCTTCGAGACTTGCGCGCAGCTCGTCTGGTTCTTGTGCGGGTATCCACGCGCCGGCCTCGTCTCGACGTCCCCCGACCTTGGTGATCAGAGCGAGGCTGGCCGGATACGGATGCAGCGCATCGCGGATGAGGTCGTTGGCGACGCCGGGCCCGTAGAACTGCGCGGTGTCGATGTGGTTGACGCCCAACTCAATTGCGCGTCGCAACACGGTCAGCGCCTGGTCCCGGTCCTTCGGCGGTCCGAAGACACCGGGGCCGGGCAGCTGCATGGCGCCGAAACCGGCGCGGCCGACGGAGAACGAGCCAAGGGGAAACTGTTCCACGCAGCCAGGCTAGGCGCTGCTACTCCGACTCGCCGAGGATGTTGTACACCTCGCGTCGGGCGCCGTTGACGATGTCGACGATGCGCTGCTGCTGCTCCTCGGTCGCGGTGTAGGCGGATTGCGCTACCGCACCGATCAGCTGTCCGAGCGCGGTATGCAGGTTGGCGTGGCCGGGGTCTTGAGTTTTCCAGCCCTCGGCGATCTCCTCCCACGGCGGGGTCTCGACCTTCTCCGCCGCGGCGCGGCCCTCGTCGGTCAGCTCGAAAAGCCGCTTGCTGCCTTCGCTTTCGGTGCCCACGAGGAGGCCCTCGTCGACCAGCAGCTGCAGGGTCGGATAGACCGAGCCGGGGCTGGGCCGCCATAGGCCGCCGCTGCGTTCGGCGATCTCCTGGATCATCTCGTAGCCGTGCATCGGGCGATCGGTCAACAGCACCAAAATGGCGGCGCGGACGTCGCCACGCTTGCCTCGCCTACCACCGCCACGGCGGCCGCGCGGACCGCCGGCGAATCCGAAACCGAAGCCCGAGCGTGGGTCGAAGCCGAAGCCGCCACGGCCGGGTCCGTAGCCGAAGCCGGCCTGGATGCCGGCGTTGTGGTCGCGGAGGTGCTCGCGAAATTCGCGGCGGGCCTGGCGCCGCTGTTCGTGCAGGGCTCGGCGCTGTTGTGGCCCGAACCCGAATCCACTGGGTGGTGGGGTGAATGGGTCGTTCATGTGGGTGAGTCCTTTTTGACGGGAAACGCCCATCGCGTTTCCGATACGTCGACGATATATCGGGAACTATCGTGATGCAACGTAATGTGGCGTGGCCGCCGCAACATGTGTCACGACGACCACGCCACCGGCGTGCCCAAGGCGCTCAGTAGACCCGTTGGACAACGGGGGTGTCGCCACCGCTCGCGCAGTTCACGTCGACATCCCATGTGGTGCCGGTCTGGATGCCCGGGAACCACAGTTTGTGCACCGCGTTCTCCTGCAAATAGAACGGGACGTTGTAGACCGGCAACGGCGGCAGTACGCCGGGCGGAACGATCGCGGGCTTGGCGGTGTAGCTGCACCAGCCACTGCTCGGCAGGGGACCAACCGAGACGACGTGGACAGAGACGCCGAGGGCGTCGGTAAACGGCACGACTTGCGTCTCGGCCTGTGCGGTTCCGGCGTTGGCGAGCAGTGCGGCGGGCACCGCCGCAGCGGCGATGGCCCCGCCGATTATTGCGGCGACCGACTTCTTGCGATTGATGGTGTTCATTTTTTGCTCCTTGTGTGGTGGTCGCGGCCCCGGTTGGGCCGCTCTCACAGGTAGGAGCGATCGCGCCGTTGGCGCCTGACACTTTTTTCAGAAGTTTTGCTCAGGCCGCCAGTGTCACGTCAACGGATAGGTACTCGCCGATCGCGTGGGCCGCCGGCCAGTCGCCCGCATGAACCGCTCGCGCAAGCTCCTCAACCAGCGGGCTATCGGCACCCAACTCCGCCAACCATGCGGCGACGGTGGTGGCGATCTCGGGACCCGACACGTCGACGGTGCGCCGTTCGCGCAGGCAATGAGTGACCCGATAGATGGGTCGGCTTCGTGCCGCCTGCCGGTGCATGCCCGTTATTCGGGGCCGACGGATCCTTGGATGAGTCATGCCGGTAAGAGGAGCCAGGCCGGCTCGATCCGACACTTTTTTGAGAAATTCTGTCGGCTACCGTCGGCGGCGCTCGTCGATGGCTTTGACCAGCCAGCGCGCCCACTCGGCCTCCACCGCGTTGGCACGCAGCCCGTACTCCAATGCGGCGCGGCCATAGAAGAGGCCGGCGTCGTCGGTCCACTCGATCGAGTCGCGCAGCTCTTCAAGCCGCGTGACCTCGGCGTCGGCGTGCTGTGCCACCGCCACCATGTGCTGGCGGGCTTGATCGGGCGGAATCGCCCCGAGCAGGAAAACCCGCAGCAGCGGCGCATTGCGATAGGGCGGGTCGTCCTGCGGATTCGTCACCCAGCGCCGCAGCTCGGCACGTCCGTTCGGTGTGATGCGGTACTCCTTGCGGCCGCGCGGGCCGATGTCCGTCACCTCGATCAGGCCGGCGTCGGCGAGTTTGTTGAGCTCGCCGTACAGTTGACTCTGGGTGGCGGGCCAGACATTCGCCATCGACTTCTCGAACTGTTTGAGCAGGTCATACCCGCTGGCGGGCTGTTGGGCGAGCAGCCCCAGTGCCGCAATCCGCAAACTCACGACAAGAATCGTACATCCCAGTCTTGACATGTCATTACTGACATGTCAGATTAGACATGTCAACCGGAAGGAGACTCAGATGACCAACGCGACTTCGGATGCCTCGGCCCTTTTCGGCACCGGCGACTTCTTTCAGCGCGACAACTACGCTCCGGTCGCTGACGAACTCACCGAGTTCGACCTGCCCGTCGAAGGGGCGATCCCGGCCGAACTCGACGGCTGGTACCTGCGCAACGGGCCCAACCCGCGCCAAGCGACCGCGCACTGGTTCACCGGAGACGGGATGATCCACGGCGTCCGGATCGAAGGCGGACGCGCCGCCTGGTACCGCAACCGCTGGGTGCGGACCGAGAGCTTTGACAACGACTTCCCGGTCTACAACGCCGACGGCACCCGCAACCTGCACTCCAGCGTCGCCAATACCCATGTGGTCAACCACGCCGGCAAGACGCTGGCGCTGGTCGAGTCGTCGCTGCCATACCAGATCACCAACGATCTGGAAACGTTGGGCGCCTACGACTTCGGCGGCAAGCTGGTGGATTCGATGACCGCGCACCCGAAGATCTGCCCGACCACCGGCGAACTGCACTTCTTCGGCTACGGCAACATCTTCGCGCCGCACGTCAGCTATCACCGTGCCGACGCCGACGGCGAGCTGACCATCAACCGGCCGCTCGATGTCCCGGCGCTGACGATGATGCACGACTTCGCCCTGACCGCCGAGCACGTCATCTTCATGGATCTCCCGGTGGTGTTCAACCTCGAGATCGCGATGAAGGCCGAACCGGACATGCCCTATCGCTGGGACGACAACTACGGCGCCCGCCTCGGCGTGCTGCGCCGCGACGACCCGTTCGGCGAGGTGCGTTGGTTCGACATCGATCCGTGCTACGTGTTCCATGTCGCCAACGCCTTCGATACCGGCAATTCGATTGTGCTGCAGGCGGTCCGCTACCCCGAGCTGTGGCGGAACGACGGCGGCTTCGACACCGACGGCGTGGTGTGGAGCTGGACCATCGATCTGCAGACCGGCAAGGTCGCCGAACGTCAGCTCGACGACCGGGCGGTGGAGTTCCCGCGCATCGACGACCGGCTGGCCGGATTGCCCGCCCGCTATGCCGTCTCGGTCGGCACCAACGAACTGGTGCGCTACGACCTCAACTCCGGCGCAGCTGTCGAGCACAGCTTCGGTCCGAGCCGTCCCGGCGAAGCGGTGTTCGTTCCGTCGAGCAACGGGCCGGCCGACGAAGGCAACGGGTGGTACCTCGGCTACGTCTATGACCCCGGCCGCGACGGCAGCGATCTGGTGATCATCGACGCTTCCGACTTCGCGGGTGAGCCGGTGGCCAGAATCAAGCTGCCGCAGCGGGTTCCCTACGGGTTCCACGGAAACTGGATCAGCGCCTGAGCGCGACGGCTCGGGCTAAACCGCCGTGGCGCGGTGCGTGTTCGGGCTGACGCCATAGGCCCGTTTGAACGCACTGCTCAACGCGAACGGGGTGCTGTAGCCGACTTGTTTGGCCACCGCCGCGATCGTGGCCTGGCTCGACCGCAGCAGGTCGGCGGCCAGCGCCAGGCGCCACCCGGTCAGAAACGCGATCGGCGGCTCACCGACCTGTTCGGTGAACCGGCGGGCAAACACGGCGCGCGAAGAACCCACGGCCGCGGCCAGATTCGCCACTGTCCACGGGTATGCCGGGTTGTTGTAGATCAACCGCAGCGCCGGCCCGACAACCGGGTCGTGTTCGGCGTGCCACCAGGTCGGCGCATTGCCCTCGCGGTCAAACCAGGTGCGTAGCACCGCGATCAGCAGGACATCGAGCAGCCGGTCCAGGTAGGCCTCCTGGCCAGACCCGTCACGTCCGGCTTCGGCGGCCAGCAGATCGATCAGCGGGGTGTTCCATTCGTCCGCCCGCAGCACCAGCACCGCCGGCAGCGCGTCGAGCAGCCGGGCGCTGACCTCACTGTGCCCCTCGTAGGCGCAGATCACCGCGCGCGTCGCGCCCGATGAACTGTTGCCCCAGGTTCGCACGCCCAGTGACATCTCGAAGCGCAGGTCGTCTCCGGCCAGCGTGGTGCAGCGCTGGCCCGGATGGATCACCACTGTCGGCGCGGTGGCCGGATCGTGGGCGAACAGATAGTGCTCGGTGCCGCGCGTCAGCGCCACGTCACCAGGGCCGAGCCAGACGGTCCCGCTGCTGTCGCCGACGATCGCCGCGGTGCCGTGGGTCTGGCAGATCAGCGTCAGCGGCGCCTCGTCACGAATGCTCATCGACCACGGCGGGTCCAGCATCAGCCGCAGCACGAATGCGCCCCGTGCCCGTACGCCGTCGAGCAATCCGACCACGGCGTCCACGCCGGGAGCGTATCGCCCGCCGTGCGCGGCGTGGAGACGGTTGGCTGCCGGATGAAGGTTTCGGCCCCAATCGGTGTTTGCTGGGTGGTACGGTACGGCGGTGCAGTCGAGGACAACGTGAGGATGGCTCGACGACGCTGGCCGCGCGAAGCCGATCACTACTACTGGATCACCGCATACTTCGCCGCACGCGATATGCAGGCCAATCTATGCCGTGTCGTCGCCGCGAGCATGTTCTCCCTTGGTGTGATCCCGCTGTTGCTGATGACCAGCTCGGTCGGCCCGCAAGGTTTGCCGAACCGGGCGCTAGCAATCGTCGTTGCGGTGTGCTGTCTGGCCATGGGTGTGCTGTGGCTGAGGAACCGTTGGCCAACCAGAACCCAGTCGCAGGCGTGCGTCGTGGTGGGCACGGCGTGCATTGCGGTGGCCTGTCTGATCGAGGCCAAACCGGTGGTCGGGGTTCTCGGGGCAACGACGTTTGCCGTGCTCTCCGCCTTCACCACGTTCTTCCACTCTTTCCGGCTCTTGGCATTCGTCTGGACGGCATGCGCGGCCACCCTTGCCGTGCTGGTCGTGCGGTTGGCCTCCATTGACACCGCCCTGGCGATTTCCTCTGTTTTTCTTGTCGGGCTGGTCAATGTTTTCGTCGCAGTCGCCTGCCGGATGGCGGTCCGGATGTTCGACACCGAAACCCGATATGGCGACATCGAGCCGCTGACTGGGCTGCTCAATCGCGATGCGTTCTTCGAGCGGGCCACCACGTTGATCGGTGCCTGCGGTCGAAGTGATGACCGCTTTCTCGTCGTCATGGTCGTCTGTCTCGACAACTTCTCGATGCTCACGGACTTGAGGGGTGAGACGGGCGGTAATCGCGCGCGCGTCGCTATCGCTCAACGATTGCGGGAAGCGGTCCGGCGCGAAACGATCCTTGCCCACGTCAATGAATCGGAATTCTTGATCGGCGAGTTGTTCACCGCACCGGAACCCGACCCGCTGATCGACCGCATCCGCAGCACCATCGGCACCGCGCCGTACCGGTTGACCACCAGCATCGGAGCGGTGACCACACCACTGCTCCCACTGGCCGATCACCCGTCCCCCGACGTCGTCGAGGAGCTGCTCACCATTGCCGCCGCCGCCATGTTCGACGCCCGCAAGGGCGGCGGCGATCAGGCTGTTGTGCGACTGGCGCCCGCGCTTTCCGTCCTCGACGAGACTGGTGACAACCTAGGCGACACCGACAGATCGGCTTAATAGCGGCGTAGACGGCCACGTATGCGGTCGGGACGACCAACGATGGAATGTCGCGGTTCCGGCCGGTTGACTTCGGCCCATGAACATCAGCCCCTTCGTCATCCTCACCGCCATCGCCGCGATGGGCAGTGCCGCCGCGGCCGGAATGATGTACGTTTTCTCCACTTTCGTGTTGCGCGGCCTGGATCGCACCGGCCCGGTCAACGCCATCACCGCGATGCGCGGCATCAACGTCGAGGCGAACTCCAACGCGCCATTCCTGCTGGCCTACTTCGGTGCGGCAGTGCTCGCTGTGGCGGTCGGTGTGGTCGCCGTGATTCAGTTTCGGCAACCGGGCAGCGGCTGGCTGTTGGCCGGCGCGATCTTCGGCGTGTTAGCCGCGATCATCACGATCGCGTTCAATGTGCCACTGAACAATCACCTCGACGCCGTCGACCCTGCGGGGCTATCGGTCGCCGACGCCGCCCGCGAATGGCAGGCGCACTTCTCGTCGTGGACGGCGTGGAATCATGCCCGCATCGCAACCGCCATCATCGCGTCCGCGCTGATGCTGATTGGCCTGCACCAACGCTGACCCGTGGTTGACTGCTGAGCATGCGCGGTCGCCTGTTCGTCATCCTGATCATCTCTTCGTTGGTCTGTGCCGCTGCGTCCGGGGGCGTTGCGTATGCCTACGCCACCTCGGTGGTGCCCGGACTGGATCGCACAGATCCGGTGACAGCTGTCACCGCGATGGCAGGCATCATCACCGAATCGAGGCTGAACCCCGCGTTTGCGTTGCTGCTCATCGCCACCGCCGTGCTCGCGCTCGTGGTCGGCGTGCTGGCCGCACGCCAGCTGCGACAACCCGGCTGTGGCTATCTATTGGCCGGGGCGGTGTTCGCGCTGATCGCCGGAATCGTCACGCTGCTGTTCAACGTGCCGCTCAATACCCGGCTGAACGCACTCGACCCTGCCGTACTGACACCCGCCGATGCCGCGCGGGAATGGCAGGCGTACGCGGAGCCGTGGTTGTTGTGGAACGCCGTGCGCTGCGTCGCCGCGCTGGCGGGCGCGGTGTTATTCGCCGTCGGGCTGTGGCGGCTAGCCGGGCGGCGCGAATCCGCCACCGTCGGATGACGCGGGCGGGGTGACCGGCCGCGGGTGCAACGGCGGGCTGGGCACTGGCGTCCACCGCGACGCGTCCCACTGCCGTGGCGGCGCTTCGAACGGCGCGCGCAGCCTTTCCAGCTCCCGCCGGTGCCGCTCGGCCAGCACCGCGGCCAGCACGTACTGCGGCGGAACACCGGGCGGGGGCGGCGGCGATATCCGCGCGACCACGTCACCGGCGATCCGATACGCCATCTGATCGCGTACCTGGGGATCCAATTGCGATGCCCGGGAAAGGAATTGGCGGGCCAGCTCGGCCTGTTCTGGATCCAGGCCGGACAATTGCAGTGACGACGCCCACCACGTCAGCGACGGCGGCATCGGCGGCGGCGGGGTCAGCTTCGGCCCGCGCTCACTGATCACCACGGTCCCGGCGAACACGTCCCCGATGCGCTTGCCCTTCGGCGACAGCAGGCTGCAGATCACGGCCGGACCACCAAAGAACATCCAGATCTCAACGAAGGAAGCGAGCGCCCGAAACAGGGCCTGGCGGAAGCGTTCCGGGCCGCCGTCGTCGGAGACCACCCGAAGACCGAGCGCCATCTTGCCCAACGTCCGCCCTCGGGTTGCGGTTTCGAACACGACCGGGTACCCGACAATCGTCAGCACGGTGAAGATGATCAGCACCGCGCCCGAGAACGCGGGATCAAACTGGCTCAGGGTGGCAGCCCACAACATCACGCCGACGATGTAGCCGACGAACATCACCGTGACATCAATGAGCGCCGACAACGCCCGCACCGGGAGCTGGGCGATCTGCACGTCGAGAACGACGGCGTCACCGGTCACCACCTGTTCTGCGCGGGGGACCATAACCGCCGAGGCTACTAGCATTTGCCAGGTGGATGTCGACGCGTTCGTGCTCGCTCATCGCCCGACGTGGGACCGGCTGGAAGCACTGGTAAAACGGCGTCGGCGGCTGACCGGTGCGGAAGTCGACGAGCTGGTGGAGCTCTACCAGCGGGTGTCGACGCACCTGTCCATGGTCCGGACCGCGTCGACCGATTCGGTGCTGGTGGGCCGGTTGTCATCGCTGGTGGCCCGGGCGCGTTCCGCGGTGACGAGCGCACATGCCCCGCTATGGAGCGAGTTCGCCCGGTTCTGGACCGTATCGTTCCCGGTCGTCGCATACCGGGCTTGGCGATGGTGGCTGGGTTCGGCCGTGGCGTTCTTCATCGTCACCGTGATCATCGCGCTGTGGGTGGCCGGCAACCCCGAGGTGCAGGCAACCGTCGGAACCCCCAGCGAGATAGACGAATTGGTGAACAACGACTTCGCCTCCTACTACAGCGAGAATCCAGCCGGGTCGTTCGCGCTGCAGGTGTGGGTCAACAACTCCTGGGTGGCGGCGCAATGCATTGCGTTCGCGATCCTGCTCGGGATACCGATCCCGTACGTGCTGTTCCAGAACGCCGCCAACCTCGGCGTGATCGCCGGCCTGATGTTCCATGCCGGAAAGGGCGACATCCTCCTCGGGCTGCTCACACCGCATGGGTTGATCGAGCTGACCGCGGTGTTCCTGGCCGCCGCGGCGGGAATGCGGCTGGGCTGGTCGGTGGTCTCGCCCGGTAACCGGCCCCGCGGACAGGTGGCGGCCGAGCAGGGCAGAGCGGTGGTGGCCGTCGCGATCGGACTGGTCGCCGTGCTGCTGCTGGCCGGGCTGATCGAGGCGCTCGTCACGCCGTCGCCGTTGCCGACTTTTGCCCGCATCGCCATCGGCGTGCTCGCCGAAATCGGCCTTCTCGGCTACGTGATCTACTTCGGCCGCAAGGCCGTCAAGGCGGGGGAGACGGGCGACGTCGATGACGCTCCCGACCTCGTCCCCACTCGTTGACCCTAGAGGCGGCCGCTGGCTTTCATCGCCAGGTAGTGGTCCGCCAGGGCCGGCGCCAGCTCTTCCGGCGCGGCGTCGACGACATCGACGCCGCTTCGCCGCAGTCGCGCCGCGATCGTCCGCCGGTCGTTGCGGGCCCGTTCGGCCGCCGCGGCGTCATACACCTGTGCCGCGTCGGCGCGGCCGGCGGCGAGCTGGTCGACACGAGGGTCGGCGACGGCGGCCAGCAGCACCTGGTGTTTGGCGGACAGCTGCGGCAACACCGCCATCAACCCCTCGTCGAGCGCCGACGCGTTCAGATCCGTCATCAGCACCACCAGTGCCCGCGTGCGGATGCGTCGCCGCACGGCGGCCACCATTGCGGTGGCATCCGACTCCACCAACGCGGGCTGCAGTGGAGCCATCGCCTCCACCAGCTGGGCGAGCAGTTCGGTGCGCGACGCGTTGAACACGCCCGCCCGGCTCACCCGGTCGTGGGCGAGGAAGTCGACATGGTCGCCCGCCCGCGACGCCAGCGCGGCCAACAGCAGCGCGGCGTCCATCGACCAGTCCAGCCGCGGCCAGCCGCCGGGGTCGCTGGCGGTGGGATCGACACCGACGCGACCGGCCGATGTTCGGCCGGTGTCGAGCACGACCACCACCCGCCGGTCCCGTTCTGGCCGCCACGTCCGTACCACGACGTCGGCTCGGCGGGCCGTCGCGCGCCAGTCAATCGATCGGACGTCGTCACCGATGACATACTCACGGAGGGAGTCGAATTCGGTACCCTGGCCGCGGATCAGCACCGGGATCGTGCCCTCGAGTTCGCGCAGTTTGGCCAGCCGGGACGGCAGATGCTTGCGGGACAGAAACGGCGGCAGGATGCGAATCTGCCAGGGCACCCGGTGTGAGCTCTGCCGGCCGGCCAGACCCAACGGGCCCACCGAGCGGGCGGTGACCAACGCCGATCGCTGGTCCCCACGGCGCACCGGCCGCAGCTGGGTGTCCACCCGAATGCGCTGCCCCGCTGCGGTGTTCACTGCGTGGGTACGTGGCTCGGCTCGCGCGCTGGGCGGCCAAGCATCGCGGACCTGGCCGTGAAAGCGGCGGCGGCCCGGGTTCTCGATCGTCAGCTCGGCGTCCACCGGCTGGCCAAGCCGTGCCGCGGTGTCCCCAGACCGGGTGAAGCGCAGCCGACGGCTACTACCGGCCAACGACACATCCACCACCACCGCTGCCACCAGCAGAGTGAACAGAACAGTGAAAGCCGTTGCGGGCCAGGGTGACAACGCGATCGGTAGGGCACAGATCAGCGCTAGCAGCCCGGTGCGGCCGGTGAAGATCACTAGCGCGGCACCGGAACGGAGGCCAGGATGCCGTCCAGCACACCGTCGGGATTGGCGCCCTCGAGTTCGGCCTCCGGCCTCAGCGCCACCCGATGTCGCAGCGTCGGGCGGGCCATTGCCTTGATGTCGTCGGGCGTCACGTAGTTGCGGCCCGAGAGCCACGCCCATGTTCGCGCGGTGGCGAGCAACGCCGTCGCGCCACGCGGTGACACACCGAGCTGCAGGGATGGCGAATGCCTTGTGGCGCTGACGATGTCGACGATGTAGCCCAGTACCTCGTCGGCCACCAGCACCTCACGCACCGCCGCACGTCCGGCGGCCAGCTCGGCGGCGCCCGCGACGGGTTTCACCGCGGACAGGTCGCGCGGGTCGAAGCCGCGGGCGTGCCGGTCCAGGATCGCGATCTCCTGATCCCGCGGCGGCAACGGCACATTCAGCTTCAGCAGGAACCGGTCCAGCTGTGCCTCGGGCAGTTGGTAGGTGCCCTCGTATTCGATCGGGTTCTGGGTCGCGGCGACGATGAACGGGTCGGGCAACGGCCGTGCTTCACCCTCGACGCTGACCTGCCGTTCCTCCATGGCCTCCAGCAGCGCCGCCTGGGTTTTGGGCGGTGTCCGGTTGATCTCATCGGCCAGCAGCAGGTTGGTGAAAACCGGCCCGGGACGGAACTCGAATTCGGCGGTCCGGGCGTCGTAGACAAGTGATCCGGTGACGTCGCCCGGCATCAGGTCCGGCGTGAACTGCACACGTTTGAACTCCAACTGCAGCGCCGCTGCCAACGTTCGCACCAGCAGGGTCTTGGCGACGCCGGGCACACCCTCGAGCAGCACGTGGCCGCGGCACAGCAGCGCAATCACCAGGCCGCTGACTACCGCATCCTGGCCGACCACTGCCTTGGCGATCTCGGTCCGCAAGGCCAGCAACGCATTTCGCGCGGCGCCTTGTTGGGTTGTCTGGACTACTGGCTGAGTCACGACTGTGCGACCTGCCTTTCGATGTTGTCGAGCGCGTGCGCAAGGTTTACCAGGTCGGAATCGGTGGCCGGCGGCGAACCGAACAGCAGGTGGCGCACTGCTTCCGGATTCTCCCCGCAACGCCTGCCCACGGTATCCACCACCGCCGTCGGTGCGGCATCGGGTCCGAGCCCCAGCCGGGGGACGACACGTTGCAGGGTGGCGGTGCGCAACGCATCGGCGGCCCGGTCGCGGGCGCGCCGCGAGCGGTACAGCCGGCCACGGCCCTCGACGGTTTCCGAAGCCCGCACCACCACCGGGAGTTCCTCGGCGACCAGCGGACCCACGCGCCGACCCTTCCACAGTGCCAACAGCAGGACGGCCAGGCACAGCTGAAACCCGAGCCACCTCACCTGATCGGGAATGAGGTCGGAGATCGATGCGGCGCCTGATGATTCACCCTCGGTGCGTTGCGGGGCATACCAGATGACCCGCGGTTGGGTTCCGGCGAGGTTCATCGCCAGCGCGGCGTTGCCTTGCTTGAGCAGCCCGGCGTTGGTCATGAAGTCCGCGGTGCCGACGACGGTCACGGTGCGGCCGCCGTCGGAGTAGCGGACTACCGCACCCTCGTAGCACCGCGTGACGGGCACGTCTCCGGCGGCCTCATAGGTATCGCTCATCCCGAGTTGCACATCGCCGGCCCGGGTGGCTTCCCGCAGGTCGCAGTCCGGCCGGCCACCGAAGCTACCGGCCCCGCCGGTGCGGATCTCCGGTGCGAGCACTTCCCTGGTCCGTGGCACCGGTTCGACGACCAGCCGGTCGCCGGGTACCGCGGCCAGCCGACGCAGCCTGTCCTCGTCCACCAGGAAGAACGTCTGCGCCGCGACCACCAGGGTGTCGGGCCGCGCCGAGCGTTCCACCGCTGCGATGTCCTCGGCCACCATCACCTCGACGCCATGGTCACGCAGCAAGGCGACCAGTGCGTGGGCGCCTTCGGAAGACGTCGACCCCGCATCCATTCGCCCGCCGGGGCGCGGTGCGGTCAGGTAGGCGCCCACCGTGGCGACGGCGGCGATGACTACCAGCGCCAGAATCGCCCAGCGGGCGGTACGCCAGCGCTGCCGCGCGGCTGGCGCGATGGCGGACTCGGTTGCCGTCATCGGACCGCAGCCCAGGTGTCCGCGTCAGCGGCTGGCGCGGGTGCCACCGTGGCCGCCGAGCCGCGGGACCGCAGATGATGGTCGAGGTCGGCGATCATCCGGTATGCGGATTCGGTACCGGGCCGTTCACCATAGGTGACGTCATTGAAAGCGTTTGCAGCTTGCAGCAATTCGTCGGTCAGGTCTGCTACCGCCACACCGGCATCCTTGGCCAGCTCGGTGGCCGTTCGTCCCGGCACCGGTTCGAGTACACCGCTCTCCTCGAGCTGGCGAGCGACGGCTCGCAGCCGATGGCGGATGGCGGCGGCCCAATTCCCCGCTGCCGCACACTGTTCGGCCGTGGCGCGGTGCTCGGCGGCGCTGAGTAACCGGGCACCGAACAGTGTGTGGTCGCCGCCGCGGTTGGTGCGCATGGTGCGGCGCGCGATCCGGACGGCGACCACGACCGCGAGCGCCAGAATGATCAACAGGATGGAGACGGTGAACCAGCCGCCCGGTACCGAGGAGCCCTCGAGGAAGATCCGATAGAGCAACTCATCCATCCACTCCCGGAGGCGTTCGGTCAGAGACGCCTTGGGGTAGATGGGCTTTGAGAGTTCACGCTGGGCCGCGTCATGGGCGGCATCGCGATCGATGTCTATCGCCGGCACGTCACGGCTGCCGGGTGAGCCATAGGTGGTCGGTAGAATCCGGAGCCGCCTCGGGTCCGACCGCCGCTCCGGTCCGCAGCACCAGGTCGAACGCCTCGGCGCGCATTCGCCGATCGGTGTACAGCAGCACGACGACGCCGGCGCTGAACGGCGCGGTGATGATCTGGCCCACCGCGCTGCCGATCGAGATCAACACGATCGCGATCAACGTCGTCACCGTGGATTCGGAGGCAAACAACGTCAGCTGGCCGGCGAGGCTGAACGGGATCGACACCGCTCCCGAGATCACACCGGCGACGATCGTGGCCAGCAGCCAGATTCCCAGCACCCGCCAGAAATCGCCCTTCACCAGTTTGAACGAGCGCGCCACTGCCGCAAACACATTGAGACGCTCCAACACGATCAGCGGCGGCGTGAAAGCGAGCATGGTGCCGAGGAAGATGAGCAGCGCGAGCGCCCCGATGGCCAGCGGAGCACCGACGGCGAAGGCCGCGGCGCCGTTGGCGCCGGCCGCCACGCCGCCGATGACGACGAACACCACCAGGACGAGCACGAACGCACCGACCAGCTCCAACAGCATGAAACCGATCAACGGCAGCAGTCGCCCACGGACCCGCTGCCACGTCTCCCCGATGGAGATGCCGGCCCCGAATACAGCCCGTCCAATGACCACCGTCAGCATGCCGCTGAGCACGATCGCCGAGAGGAAGGTGGTGATCAGGGTGGCGAGGCCGGAGGCCGACGACCCGAGGGTCGCGGCCGGCGACGCCTCCTCGCCGCGCAGCGCTCCGAGTTCTCCGGTCGCGGCCAGCGGACCGACCTGCAGGATCATCGCGACGATCTGGGCGGCCACCACCACTACCGTGGTCAGGCCCAGCGTCGCTATGGGGTTCGCCCGAATGTAGGCGACCGCGCCATTGAAGATGTCGCTCAGCGTTAGCGGCCGGAGCGGGATGACCCCCGGCTCGAGCGCCGGCGGCATCGGCCGCGCCGGTGCGTACCCGGGCGCAGGATAGCCCGGCCGCGGGTAGCCCGGTGGCGGGTATCCCAGGTATCCCGGCGGCGGATAACCCTGGTATCCGGGTGGTGGATAGCCCTGATACCCCGGCGGCGGATACGCCGGATATCCCGGCGGTGGGTAGCCGGGCGGCGGATATCCCGGGTTGCCCATGGTCACCATCCTGTCGATCGCCGCCAGAATTGACAACGTGGCCGCCGGCCGCGCATCACGTCAGCGCGGCGTAGCGTTTGCGCCATGGCGGAACTCAAAGACCGGCTGCGTGCAGATCTGACCACCGCAATGAAATCGCAGGACCGGTTGCGCACCGCAACGCTGCGGATGCTGCTGGCCGCGATTCAAACCGAAGAGGTGTCCGGCAAGCAGTCACACCAGCTGTCCGATGCCGAGGTGCTCAAGATGCTGGCCAAGGAGTCGAAGAAGCGCGGCGAGTCGGCGGAGATCTACACCCAGAACGGCCGCGGAGAACTCGCCGCCAACGAGCACGCCGAAGCCCGCATCATCGACGAGTACCTGCCGACCCCGCTCACCGAGGGCGAACTGGCCGACGTGGTGGACACCGCGATCGCGCAGGTCGCCGAGGAGACCGGCGAACGCCCCGGAATGCGCCAGATGGGCCAGGTGATGAAGGCCGCGACCGCGATCGCCGCGGGTAAGGCCGACGGCGCCCGGCTCTCGGCGGCGGTCAAGTCGCGGTTGTAG
>NZ_JBOGDB010000219.1:0-2668 GCF_050701515.1 Mycobacterium sp.
GAGCAGGATCGCGGCCTGGTAGAGCGCGGTGGTGTCGATGCCGCGGTCCTCCAGCACGATCTCCGGCGGGGCGGCCATCTGGGTGACCAGCTCGTATTCCCGAACCTTCAGCGCAATCAGCGCGAAGGTCTCGGTGCGGGGATGTCCAGTGCGCAGGAACGACTTCCCGGTCGACAGCGCGCTGATCACCTGGGCCGGGACGTGTTCGCCCTCGGCATCGGTCAGCTCCGTCAACAACCGGCAGCGCCGGCCGAGTCGATCGGCCAGCGCTGCGAGCAGGTGGGTCTTGCCGACGCCGTTGGGGCCTTCGGCGCAGACCCAGGTGGTTGTTCGCTCGGCGGTGGTCATTCCGGCTTCCGGGAGCAGACGTACAGCGTCTCGATGGCGGCTTCGCCCAGTGCCGTGGCGACAACCGGCCCGAGCAGCGCGTCCGGGGCGAACTCACGCATCCGCTGGTAGAACTCGACGGCCTGGGGCCCGAACCTGCGGGCGACCTCGTCCTCGACCTTGTCCGGGGGCGACGGCAGGATGCCGACGGTGTGCTCGACCACGAGGCCGACCTCGTCAAGCACACCGATCAGCTCCTCGTGCGACCACTCGTAGACGTGGACGTGGTACTGGAGCTTGCGGGGCGGCAGGCCGGGGGTGTTCGGCCCCGACAGGTACAGCCGGCCGGTCGGGGCGAGTGCCTGGGCGGTGTTGCGCAGGCTGGCCACGCCCAGCTCGCGCGGCAGGTGCTCCAGCGCGGAGGTGTAGACCGCGACGTCGAACTCGCCGATGGCGGGCCACGGGTCGGCCACGTCGCACTCGACGAAGTCGATGGAGAACTCCCGCGGCAGCATCGCGTCCAGCGCGGCTTGGCGGTGCGCCGCTTCGGCGAGGTTGTCCGTGCTGATGTCGAGTCCGACGTAGCTGGCCAGGTCGGGCCGGTACCGATAGAACACCGGCAGTTGCAGGCCCCGCCCGCAGCACACGTCCACCACGCGGTCGCCAGGCCGACACCGATCGGTGATCAGCAGCCGTTGCAGGTAGTTCATGATGCCGGTCGGCTTGACCTCGCCGGTGGCCAGCGCGGTGTAGAAGTCGTCCATCTGGTTGGCGCTGTAGACGCCGACCATCGGCGTGTCCGGCTGGGTGCGGTACCCGTCGCCGAGCTCGTCGGTGGTGCTCATCGAACCTCCCAGGGAAAGCGGACCCATCCGGCGCAGGTTGTGCCGACGTAGTCCTGGATTCGTTGCGGTGCAACGGTGTTGTTGTTGTTCCAGTTGATGGTGTTGACCACGAGCGTTGCGCGTCGAACACGCGCAGCGACGTGGGTGAGCAGGCTGGCGGCGATGTCGATGGTGTCGCCGGATCCGGCAACGTCGTCGACGAGCAGGACGTCGGCGTCGGCGTCGAGAGAACCGAGGGATGCCGGGTTCACGATCTTCGGCTCGGCGGCCTTTGCGCCGTTCGGTTCGTCGGTGAGGGTGCGGGTGATCTCGATGCCCCGGACGTCGCGGACACCGAGCTGGTGCGCGAGCTGGACGGCAGGGATCATGCCGCCGCGCAGGATTCCGACGATGACCTGCGGAACGCCGTCCTGCCGGATGCGATCGGCGAGGACGGCGACGTGGTGGTCAAGATCGGCCCAGGTGAGATCGAGTGCGATCGCGATGCTGTCCACCTCCGTCACCTCGCTCCGGTCAAGGTGTGGAGTCGAGTGCTGAAGTTCCAGCCGCGGGCCACCGCGGGGCCGTGGATGGCGTCCATCCCGGCCAGGATCTTCTCGCGGGTGTCGCCTTCGGGCATCACCCAGATCCCATCGAGCTCGCATTCCTCGGCCAGGCGGCTGATCTCGTCGAAGTCCGTGCGGTGGTCGGTCACGACGAACTTGAACACGGCGCGGCCGGTCGCGGTCAGCGCCGCCAGCGCCGGCGGGACGATCCTGCGGGAGTAGTCGACACCGGAGTTCGCCAGCTTCGGGCTGACGACCCACAGGTCCACCAGGTCGACGAGTTCGGCTGTCGGGACCTGCGTTCCGTTCGTCTCGACCTGTACCCGGACGCCGTCGCCAACGCCCGCAGCCAGAGCGGTCATCGCTGGCTGCTGGAGCATCGGCTCCCCGCCGGTGATGACCATCAGGTCGACGGCGCGCTCGGTGACCCAGTCGACCAGCTTCGGGACCGGAACACGGCTGCTGACCTGGGTCGGCTGGTATTGCGTCCAGTCCCAGGTGTACTTGGTGTCGCACCAACTGCAAGTGAGATTGCAGCGGGAGAACCTGCAGAACACACAGCGTTGGCCGGTGAGCGGCCCCTCGCCCTGGAAGGACTCGAACTTCTCGGCGAGGATCGCGGTGCCTTCGACGCGGCCGATAGGGAGCGGGAACACGGTCACAGCGAATCACCCCGCTTCCACTGCGCGGAGGATGACGAGGTTTCGGAGACCTCGACCGACACAAGACGGCCGTGGATCTGCGGCTCGACGTTGTCGATGAACCAACGACCACAGTGCGCGGCCAGCAGTTCGCTAGTCGGGTGGAAGTCGACCTGATCGTTAAGCAGGCGGTGGTCGAACGTGGTCTTCAGGTAGTCACCGAACGGAGCAAGGTCGCCGAAATCGGTGATGAAACCGTATTCGTTGAGCCGGTCGGCCGTCAGAGTCAGTGTGACCACGTAGTTGTGGC
>NZ_JBOGDB010000220.1:0-4879 GCF_050701515.1 Mycobacterium sp.
CGAGCGTCTCGAGCACGGTCGCCACCGTGAAACCCGTGCGGTCCTTGCCGGCGAAGCAGTGCGCGATGACAGGGCGGCCATCCGCGAGTAGCGAAATCACTTGCCGCACCGCTCGCCTGGCACCGCCTAGTGTCGGAAACCGCTGGTACTCCTCGGTCATGAATCGCCCGGCCGCCACGGCGACGTCTTCGTCGTCGGGCTTCTCGCTCATCATCTTCTGGAAGGTCGCTTCGTGCGGCGCCTCACCGTCGACCGCGGACACGTCGGGAAACGGCAACAGGTGCACGGCGACGCCGTCGGGCACCAGCCCCGGCCCGCGACGCTCCACCTCCCGCGGCGAGCGCAGGTCGGCGACATCGGTGATGCCGAGCCGGCGGAACAGGCCACGGCCGACGTCGTCCAGCCCGGTCAGCTCGCTGGACCGGAAAAACCGCCCCGGCCGCAGCCCGGTTTCCTCCGCGACGTCGCGAAAGTTCCACGCCCCCGACAGTTCCCCGGTGTCGATGGTCACTCCTGCGTCACCGCCGCGGCGAAGGCCGATTTCTCCTTGCCCAGTTCCGCACGCGCGACGGTGCGCATGTGCACCTCGTCCGGGCCGTCGAACAGCCGCATGGCGCGGTGCCAGCTGTAGAGCCGGGCCAGCGGGAAGTCGTCGCTGACGCCCGCGGCGCCGTGCACCTGGATGGCGCGGTCGATCACATCGCAGGCCACCTTCGGGGCCACCGCCTTGATCTGCGACACCAGCAGGTGTGCGGCCTTGTTGCCCTGCTGGTCGATGGTCCACGCCGCCTTCTCGCACAGCAGGCGCGCCTGATCGATTTCGTTGCGCGACTTGGCGATTGACTCTCGTACCACACCCTGCTCGGCCAACCGCTTGCCGAACGCGACCCGCTTCTGCACCCGGTCCACCATCAACGCCAACGCACGCTCGGCGGCCCCGAGCGCCCGCATGCAGTGGTGGATCCGGCCCGGACCCAGCCGCGCCTGCGCGATCGCGAACCCCGAACCCTCCTCGGCCAGCAGATTGGTGGCGGGCACCCGCACGTTGTCGTAGACGACCTCGCAGTGGCCGTGCTGGTCCTGCCAACCGAACACCGGCGTGGAGCGCAGAATGTTGACCCCGGGGGTGTCGATCGGCACCAGCACCATCGACTGCTGCTGGTGACTGGCCGCGCCCGGGTTGGTCCGGCCCATCACGATCAGGATCTTGCAGCGCGGGTCGGATGCACCGGTGGTCCACCACTTGCGGCCGTTGATGACGTAATCGCCACCGTCGCGGGTGATCAGCGTTTCGATGTTGCGCGCGTCGCTGGAGGCCACCGCCGGCTCGGTCATCGAGAACCCGCTGCGGATCTGCCCGTCCAGCAGCGGCTCCAGCCACTGCTTGCGCTGCTCCCCGGTGGCGAACAGATGCAGCGTCTCCATGTTGCCGGTGTCGGGAGCCGCGCAATTGATCGCCTCGGGTGCGATCTCCAGGCTCCAGCCCGACAGTTCGGCAAGCGGCGCGTACTCCAGGTTGGTCAGCCCGGAGATCGACGGCAGGAACAGGTTCCACAGTCCCCGCTCCTTGGCCAGTACCTTGAGCTCCTCGATGACCGGCGGAACCGTGTGGTCGTCGGGCCCGGCCGCACGGCGGTACGCCTGGTAGGACGCCTCGGCGGGAAAGACGAATTCCGTCATGAATGCGGACAGCCGCTTGTGGTAATCCTGCGCCTTGGCCGACATCGCGAAGTCCATGTAGGCCACACTAAAGGGTCTGCAGACTGGGCAGGCGCGCCGCCCGAACCCGCTACGACAGACCCCGCGCGATGACCAGCCGCTGAATCTGGTTGGTGCCCTCGAAGATCTGGGTGATCTTGGCTTCGCGCATGTAGCGCTCGACGCGATAGTCGCGGGTATAACCGACGCCGCCGAACACCTGGACGGCATCCGTGGTCACCTTCATCGCGGCGTCGGTGGCGATCAGCTTGGCGACACTGGCCTGGCCCGAATACGGCCTGCCCAGGTCGCGCCTGCGTGCGGCGTCCAGGTACGTCGCCCGCGCACTGGTAACCGCGGCGGCCATGTCGGCCAGCACGAACCCCAGACCCTGGTGGTCAATGATCTTGCGGCCGAACGTCGTTCGTTCGTTGGCGTAGGCGGTGGCCTCATCCAGCGCGGCCTGCGCCAACCCGACGGCGACCGCGGCGATGCCAAGCCGGCCCGAATCCAATGCGGAGAAGGCGATCGCCAGCCCCTGCCCCTCCTCGCCGATGAGCCGATCGGCCTCGACATGCGCGTGGTCGTAGAACGCCGACGTGGTGGGAACGGCGTGCAACCCCATCTTCTCCTCCGGCTTGCCGAACGACAGGCCCGCCAGGTCGCCGGGGATCAGGAAGCACGAGATGCCGCGCGAACCTTCCCCGGTGCGGGCGAACAGCGTGTAGAAGTCGGCACGGCCGCCGTGGGTGATCCACGACTTGGAGCCGTTGATCAGATAGCCACCGTCGTCGGCCTTGGTGGCCGCGCACCGCAGTGCCGCAGCGTCCGAACCGGCCTGCGGCTCGGACAGGCTGTAGGCGCCGATCTGCTCACCCGACAGCATGCCGGGCAGCCAGCGCCGCTTCTGCTCGTCGGTGCCGAAGGCGAGTAGCGGGTGCGACGACAGGCTGTGCACGCTGACCGCGACCGCGACCGCCGCCCACCGGGCCGCGATCTCCTCGAGCACCTGCAGATAGACCTCGTAAGGCTGGCCCCCGCCGCCCCACTCCTCGGGCTGGGGCAGGCTCAGCAGCCCCGCCGCGCCCAACTGCGCGAACACCCCCTCGGGGTAGGTCTCCGCTTTCTCATGCGCGTCGACGATCGGGTCGAGCACCTTGTCGGCGACGTCGCGGGTGAGCGCGATGAGGTCTGCTGCCTCCTGCGACGGCAGTAACCGGTCGACGGCCATCAGTGCGCCCCGAGGCGATCGTCGGCTTTAGCTGTCGGTGTCGTTTCGTAGGGTTCGGGCATGGCTGCGGGCCGGTTTGGTGTCACGCCTGGCGGGGTGAGTTCGCTGCGTCGGGATGGCTCGGAGTGAGGCGGGCATACAAGTTTCGGATGCGGCCGACCGCGCGTCAGCACATCGCGATGGCGGCGTGCGTCGCGTCGCATCGGGAGTTGTATAACGCGGCGTTGCAGGAACGCCGTGATGCGTGGGTACACAGTAAGACCCGGATCCGTTACGGAGATCAATCCGCTCAGCTGAGCGACATCCGGTCGGTACGCCCGGATGCGGCGGTGTGGTCGTTCTCCAGCCAGCAGGCCACCCTGCGCCGCCTCAACAGGGCCTTCGATGGGTTCTTTCGCCGTGTCAGGGCCGGGCAGCGGCCCGGGTTTCCGCGGTTCAAGGGCCACAGCCGGTTCGACAGCGTGCAGTGGCCCAAAGACGGCGATGGTGCGCGCTGGCACCCCGCGCGGGCGCGGGTGTATCTGCAGGGCATCGGTCAGGTCAAAGTGACGATGCACCGGCGGGTGGCGGGGCGGGTGAAGACCATCCAGATCCGGCGTGAAGGCCGGCGCTGGATGCTGATCTTGTCCTGTGACGAGGTGTCCGAGAATCTGTTGCCGGCTACCGGTCGTCGGGTTGGTGTTGATGTCGGGATCGCCAGCTTCGCCACCACCTCCGATGGCGCCCACGTCGAGAACCCGCGCTGGGCGCGCGCGGCGGCCGACACGCTGGCCGGTGCGCAGCGGCGGCTGGCCCGAGCCAAGCGGGGTTCCAAGAACCGGGGCCGGCTGCGGGAGACGCTCGCTGCGCGGCATCGCAAGATCGCCAACACTCGGCGCGACTTCCACCACAAGACCGCCCGGACGCTCGTCGAGTGCTACGACGTGATCGCGGTGGAGGATTTGGCGATCGCCAATATGGTGCGCCGAGCCAAGCCCGTGGCCGACCCCGACGTGGCCGGTGCGTTCCTGCCGAATGGGGCGGCGGCCAAGTCCGGGCTGAACTTGAGCATCAGTGACGCTGGCTGGGGGCAGTTCCTCTCGATTTTGCGCGCCAAAGCGGAAGACGCTGGACGCATCTGGATTGAAGTGGATCCCCGGCACACCTCCGATGGATGCGAAAGATGTGGTTATGCAGCCAAGGAGAATCGCCTCACCCAAGCGGTGTTCACCTGTCGGCGCTGTGGGCATACCGCCCACGCCGACGAGCACGCCGCACGCAACATCCTGCGGGCTGGACTGGCCCACCACGCGCACGCCGCGTGAGAAGAAGCTGACGGCTTCAACCGTCAGAGAAGTCACGGTCAGCACTGTATCCGGGGCCACCGGGCGATTTAGATGTGACTGCCGGTAGCGGTTAGGGTGTCAGGTCATGACAGACACGCACACCACTGTCGGGGTGGTCCGGGAGTCCGGCGTGCGCGAGCGGCGGGTGGCGCTGGTGCCGAAGGCGGTGGCGCCACTGGTCAACAGCGGCGTGGAAGTTGTCGTCGAAGCCGGTGCCGGGGAAAACGCGCTGTTGCCGGATGACCTCTATATCGAGGCGGGTGCCACGATCGGCGACGGCTGGGCGGCCGACATCGTGGTCAAGGTGGCGCCGCCGACCGCCGACGAGGTGGGCAAGCTGCACAACGGGCAGACCCTGATCGGTTTTCTGGCCCCGCGCATCGAGGACAATCAGATCGAGGCGCTCAAGGCGGCGGGTGTGCAGGCGTTCGCGCTGGAGGCGATTCCGCGGATCTCCCGGGCGCAGGTGATGGACGCGCTGTCGTCGCAGGGCAACGTCGCCGGCTACAAGGCCGTGCTGCTGGCCGCATCGGAGTCGACGCGGTTCTTCCCGATGCTGACCACCGCGGCGGGCACGGTGAAGCCGGCCACCGTTCTGGTGCTCGGGGTCGGGGTGGCCGGACTG
>NZ_JBOGDB010000221.1:0-19034 GCF_050701515.1 Mycobacterium sp.
GTGCTCGAGAATGCCGAACAAGAAAGCGTCGACCCGCATCTCGAAGAAGTCCGCTGGTTGATGGGAACCAAATACTCTGGGGGGCATGGCGAACCGCAGAGCGCCGAACGTGTCCGGTATCCGCTGACGGCAAGCGGCCGGTCCGCGCGTTGGGTCGTCTTCGAGCCCAGCCGGTTGATCACGTGGGACAACCACAAGTTAAAGCGTTAGGAGTCAGTTATGAGCGAGGACACTGCCCCCGGCATTACTGGGATACACCACCTCTCCCTTACCGTCCGCGACATTGAAGCCAGCGTGGCCTGGTATCAGCGGCTGTTCCGCGCGGACCGAGTGCCGATGAAGTTCCCGCACTACGAACGGGAGAACACCGGCTATGGCGTGTTGCTCGTCGAGCCGCGTTCGGGTCTGGCGATTGGGCTGCACACGAACACCGGCAATGACGGCGAGCGATTCGACGAGGCCCACACCGGGCTGGACCACGTGGGATTCAACGTGGGCACACGTGAGGACCTGGCGGCCTGGACGGCCTGGCTGGACGAGCTTGGCATCGAGCACTCTGGCATCAGAGCCGAGGACGCACCGTTCGCATACGCGACAGTGGTGTTGCGCGATCCCGACAACATCCAGCTCGAGCTCTTCACGCTCGGCTGACGCCGGGAGTCGACACGAGCGACCAGTAGCTCCGTTCGCGCTCGGTCAGCTCGTTCGACGTGATCGCACCGAAGGCCGCGGCCTCGCGCGCGAACCGGGCCGGCGCATCGGGCAGCGCGTCCGGGCCCTCGAGCCGAAAACAACTCGGTGCCAGGGGACCGAACAGCAGGGCGCGGTGCAGGTGCGGCCAGTCATCCAGGTGTGGCTCGACTCCGGCGGCCCGGGCGAAGGTCAGCGCCGCCAGGTTCATCCGGGTTTTCTGGGGAAAGCCCCGCCGCGAGCGATAGGCATCGATGGCCATCCGCAGTTCGGTTTCGCTTGGCGGTGCGACCGCGCCGCCCCACGTGTAGGCGATCCAGCGGGCCTGAAGTTCCAGCGGCACAAAGTATCCGCCCGACTGGTCCCACATGCCCACGAACGCCAAACCCGGGAGGTCGGGATGGAACGTGTAGCGGTCGGCGTCCAGGTGCACCGCATCGAGATCGACGATCGCCCGAATATCGTCACCGAGAAAGGGCAGGGACAGGTCGAACCCGGTGCCGAACACGATCCCGTCGAACTCCTCGGCTTGGCCGTCGGCGAAGGTCACGGTCGCGCCGGCGACGGACTCCATCCACGGACGCACCGTGATCCGGCCTTCGGCCACGAGCGGCAGGTACTGCTGGGCCAGGGTGAGGCCCGCGGCGAAGAGGGACGGGTCGGGTGCCGGTGCGCCGTACTGCTCCGGGCTGCCGCCGGCCTCGACGACGATTTCCTTGAGCTGGCGGTCGATCTCCGCTGCGGGGAGAGTTTCGTTCGCCAACGTTCCGTATCGGGTGAAGATCCGGTGGTCGGACGGAACTCCGGCGGCGAACTTCGGCAGCACGTATCGCTGTCGCCGCTGGGTCACCACGACGCGGGCCGCGCCGAGCTGAGCGAGTTCCGCGGCGATCTCGAGGGCGCTGATGGCGCCGCCTGCGACGAGAACACGCTTGCCGAGGTAGCGAAGTGGCACCCGGTAGTGGTAGGTGGCGATCGCTTGTGCCGAGCCGGTGAACGTGTCGAGGCCCGGCACGTCAGGGATGGCGGGCGCGCGGAACCTGCCGGTGGCCACCACCACGCGTTCGAAACGCTCGGCCGTTCCGGCAGCGCTCACCAGCCAGCCGGCGTCGTCCCGGGTCACGAGCTCGACCGGAGTGCCGAACCGGATGCGCGAGGTGATGCCGAACAATTCGGCATACCGGTTGAGGTAGTCGAGGATCTCCCGGTTCGACGGGAAGACACAGTCGCTGTCGTGCTCGAGGTCGCTGAACGCCGTCATTACCCGACTGGTATTGGTGTGCATGGCCGGCCACACGCCGCTCGAGCCCTCCAGGCCGGTCCACTGTCCGCCCAGCAGCGGGCCCTGCTCGAAGATCGTCGGCTCGAATCCCTGCGACAGCAGCAAACGCGCCGCGACCAGCCCGCCCGGCCCGGCCCCGATCACGGCGACGCGACGCACCTCGCTCATGTCAGGTAGCGGTCACGCCATCGTGCGAAGCGGTTCCTCGGCACCTGGATCGCGGCCATGACCGCGCTCATCGGCGACGCCACCGACTTCGCGCGCGCGGCGGGCTCGGCGCCCGGGACCGCAGGGCCGTCGCCTTCCCACCACGTCGGTTCCAGCAGCGCGGACGTCACCGGAATCGCGTTGTCGACACTCTTGCGCCCCCACTCGCGGGCACGCTCGATAGACCTCACGGAGGGCGCCAGGTTCGCCGGCGACAACGTCGGCTCGAAGCGGACGATGTGGTCGGCGTAGGGCGCGTTGCGCACCATCTGCAGCTGGACGGCCTGGGTGATCGGGACCAGCCACAAGTGCCGCGGATCCCATTGCGGGTGGAAGCAGTCGAACGCGAGGTAACAGGCATTGCGGGTACCCAGCCGCCCATCGCGGACCCGCTTCCACGCCAGTTGGACCGGGACGTTGCTCGCCGCGCCGCCGTCGACGATCGCGGCGATGTCGTTGTCGGCGCACAGGGCGTCGAGGATCGGGACCATCCGCGGATCGCTCGTTTCGTGATGCAACACCCCAGGGATGGCCGACGAGAACGACGCCGCGTCGACGACGTTGAAGTCGCGGGTCAGGTCGTCGTCGCCGACGACGATGGGCTTGACCACCCGCAAGTCGATGAACGCGGCCACCTGCCACAGCCGGGCCGCCACCTGCGGGCCGATGCCGATCGGAAGGAATGGAAGCGATCGCAACCGCAGGGCCGCCAATTCGGGGCGGCGGAATCGCGACGGCAGCGACGCATAAGACCCCTTGCGCACACCGGCGACCACGGCGTCGAACGGGATGGCCAGGTCCGACATGCGCATGCGCTGGCCGTCCTCACGGCTGAACAGGGCGTGCGCGAACTGGTCGAAGCGCAGCGAGAACAGCCCGGCCAGCCCGTGGCGGCGGCGCACCCGCTCGGGCCCGAGGATGGCGCGGTAGGACACCGTTTTCGCCCAGGCGACGTACTCCTCGATCGGCACCGGCAGGGCGCGGCCCACGACGCTGCCCATGATCGACCCGAACGACGCGCCCATCATGTAGTCGGGAACATGGCCGGCCTCCAGCAGCCGCTGCATGCCGCCGATGTAGACGAATCCCGCACCTCCGCCACCGCCGAGGACCGTGACGAGTTTCTTGTAGCCGACTTCGGCGTCCAGTTCGGCGGCGGAGAAGTCGTTCCCGTGATGGTCGATGAGCAGCCGCCGCTGCTCGTCCTGCTCGTCGATGAGACCCGCGAGCAGGTCGCGCGCCGCCGTCAGGGCCGCGGCCGCGTCACGCTCCTCGCGCAGCGGTCCGTACAGGGCGTCGGCGACCCTGGCCCGCCAGGGCGCGATCTCGGCGCCGACCGAGACGTCCCCGCGCCCGCGGCTGCCGCCCGGGCCCGCGGCACCGGGTTCGAAGTCGGCGAGCCTGGCGAAGTTGAGGATGTACCGCAGCCTGCGCAGCTCCTCGCTGCTCAACGCGTCCGGGGTTGCCAGGTGGTGCCGGATGAGCCGGTTCTCCATCTTCTGCAGCAACAGGGCCGGCTCCGCCGAGGGCGGTTCGGCCGCGTCGAGCGCGTCGGCGCTCTCGTCCTCGAACGGGATTTGCATGGGAGTCAACCTCTCATGCCGGCTCGATTCCGGCAGGAAGACCTGAGAGCATCGTTACGTGACCGTCGTTCTCGCGTTGTGTTGCACCGACGGTATCGTGCTCGCTTCTGATTCACAGATCACCGACCCCGGCCGGGGACTGAGCTATCCCGCCCAGAAGCTGCACCGACTGGGCAATCACGCGGCGTGGGGCGGCAGCGGGTCACGAGCAGTCCTTCACGATCTCGAGCGGTTGTTCGACGCCGAACCCGACGCCGTCGTCGAAGCAGAAGACGTGGGGCGGGCGCTGCAGGAGCGGGTGCTGCCCATCTTGAAGCATCACTACGCCAGCTTCATCTCGGACGTGCCGGAAACGAAGCCGGGCGCGACGCCTGCTACCTATGTGTTGGCGGCGGGTTATGCCGGCGGCAGGCCGTTCATCGTGGACATCGACCCTCACGGGTTGATTGGTCACTACGAGGAAACCGGCTTTCAGGCGGTCGGCAGCGGCGCTTCGATGGCACAGCAGGCCTATGCGCTGCTCGCGAATTTCCGGTTGTCACAACGCGGTGTGGACTACGGCGTCGTCGCGGCCGTACGCGTACTCGACGCTCTCGACGCATCGTCACCGAGCGTCGGTGGACCGATGGACGTTTGTCGCATCACGCCGGAGCGGGCCCATCATCTCAGCGTGGAAGAGGTCGATGACGTACGCGGTCAGGTCGCTCGGTGGCTAGAGCTCGAGCAGCGGGCGATCGACGAACTTTTCTCATGACTCGTTTTGCAGCTACCGGAACCGGCCGGGACGGTCGTTCGCGAATCCTCGCACCACATGGGATCGCACAAAATCGGCGACGACCTCGTCGTCATCCATGTTCAACGTCGCCGACGGTGTGCTGAACAGCGAGAAGAGCATGCGCGCGAACCATTCACCGGCGGCCGCAACGTCGAGATCCTTGCGCACCTCGCCGGTGAGTTTCGCCGCGGCCAGATAGGGCGCGAGGAACTCGCCGCATTCACGCAGCAGCACCGCGGCGTTCTTCGTGAGGAGCAGGCTCACTTCATCTACGTGGAAATACTTCTCAGGTTCGACGAACCGCCGAGCCCTGGTCACGAAAACTGCGGCAAGGGTCAACTTCTCCTCGAGGTTGCTGCCACGGTCCATCGCCTTGCTCATCTCGCGGTAGAACCGCTCGGAAGCGTGTTCTGCGCAAGCCTCAACGATCGCCGCCTTATCGCGGAAATACTCGTACACCGTGCTGCGCGACACGTTGGCCGCGCGCGCGATGTCGACGATGGTGGTCCGGTCCAACCCGTGCCTGCGGAAGCAGGCGAAGGCCGACTCGATGATCATCTCGCGGGTGTCGATCGCGGTCGTCTCGGTAGTCACGGCAATTCGCAGTCAGTCGACCGGGGAGAGGATGAGTGCGCTTGTCGGCACGCCCGTTCCGGACGTAACCAACACGTGCTCAATCTCCTCGACTTGGTTGTGGGAGGTTCCGCGCACCTGGCGAACACCTTCGGTGATGCCGTTCATGCCGTGGATGTACGCCTCGCCGAGCAGCCCGCCGTTGGTGTTGATCGGCAGCGTCCCGCCAAGCGAGAGGTTCTCGATCGTCGCGAAGTCCTTCGCCTCGCCGCGACCGCAGAAGCCCAGCTCCTCGAGTTGCGTGAACACGAACGGCGTGAAGTGGTCATAGAGGAACGCGGTCTGGATGTCGGTGGGTTTGAGTCCCGAATCGCGCCAAAGCTTTTCGGCGACAACCCCCATCTCCGGTAGACCGGTGATGTCATCGCGGTAGTAGCTTGTCATGACTTCGCCGTCGTATGCCGCGCCCTGCACTGCCGCGGTGATCAGCGCTGGGGGTCGGGCGAGGTCGCGTGCGCGCTCGACGCTGGTGATGACCATGGCAACACCGCCATCGCTTTCCTGACAGCAGTCGAGCAGCCGCAGTACGGGTTCGATGACCCATCGTGAGTTCTGGTGGTCCTCGAGTGTGATGGGCCGCTGGTAGAACCAGGCGTCGGGGTTGCGCGCCGCGTGGGCGCGGTCGACGACGGAGATGCGCCCGAAGTCCTCGTTGGTGACGCCGTATTTGGACATGTAGCGCTGAGCGTGCAGTGCGACCCACGCCGCCGGCGTCAGCAAGCCGAATGGGGCGTACGGCGCAAGCCATAGCGGCGTCTCACCCGAAGACCGCGCGGTTGCCCCGCCGAACCGGAATCCGGACCGTTCATTGAATGCGCGGTAGCACACGACGGCGTTGGCCGTGCCCGTTGCCACGGCCATTGCGGCCTGGACCACGGTGCCGGCCGCCGCTCCGCCGCCGTGCGGAACCCGGGTGAAGAAGGTCAGATCGCCAATGCCGACGCTTCGGGCGATTTCGATCTCCTCGTTGGCGTCCATCGTGAAGGTGACCATGCCGTCGATGTCGCTGGGTCGCAGCCCGGCATCGTCGATGGCGGCTTTTACGGCCTCGCAGGCGAGTTGGAGCTCGCTGCGCCCGGACTCCTTCGAGAACTCGGTCTGGCCGATGCCGGCGATGGCGGCCATTCCGCCGAGACTCATGCGTGGACTCGGTCTTCCAGGAGGCTGACCGTCGCCGTCCCCGACACATGGTCGCCCAGGCTGTTCGATCCCTTGAACGCGACCTCGACGAAACCCTCGCCGTCGACGCCCTCGGACGTGCCGGTGACGCTGCCGGTGAATCGCAGCGGATCGTTGGGAAAGGCGGGCACGCCCAACCGGATCGCCAGCTTGGTCACCATCGCTTCCGGGCCCGCCCAATCGGTCAGAAAGCGCACGCACAATCCATTGGTGGTGAGGATGTTCATGAACATGTTGGGCGATCCCTGCTTCTTCGCGAACTCGGGATCGTGGTGTACCGGCATGAAGTCACGTGACGCGATCGCGCCCGCGACGATCACGGTTGCGGTGACCGGGATCTCCAGCGGCGTGACCTCGTCGCCGACATTGATGCCGCGCCAATCCAGGGTCGTGGTCCGAGATGTCTGCAAAGTCACAGTGGTCATTCCTCTTCTCTCACGTACTCGGTGCCGAGCCGCGCCAACTGCGCCGACGCCGAACCGAGGGTCAGCTCGTTGTGCTTGGCCCACAGGAAGTAACGGAACAGGGGATAGGTGATGTCGATGCCGATTCCGCCGTGAACCTGCTGAGCGGTTGACGCGACTCGCGCGCCCGCTTCGGCCGCCCAGAATTTCGCGATGCGGGCTTCCCGGATGGCCGGCCGGTTCTGGCCGAGGAGCCAGGCTGCCTGCCACATGGTCCATCGGATCGCCTCGACATCGATGAACGCGTCGGCCATGCGTTGCTGCACGGCCTGGAAGCTGCCGATCGGCCGCCCGAACTGCTCGCGTTCGGTCGTGTAGGCCGCGGCGATGTGCAGCGCACGGTCCGTCACGCCGAGTTGGATCGCGCAGAGCCCGACAAGCGCGCGGGCATATAGCGACTCGATCATCTGGGTGCCATTGCCGGCAATCCGGTCCTCATCGGAAACGACTGCGCCGTCGAGGAATACGTCAGCCTGGGGCTCGCCATTGGTCGTCGCAGCGGGTCGAACGTCGACGCCGTCGGTGGTCGCGTCGAGCAGGAAGAGGCCGACGTCACCGTCATCGACCGTGGCGGGGATGACCATCGTGTGGGCGAGTTGAGCCGCAGGCACCAGATCCTTGCTTCCGTCGAGACGCCAGCCGTCGCCGTCGCGACGCGCGGTGGTCGCGGGTGCTGTCGGCTCGGAGCGTCCCGGCTCGGTTAACGCCGCGGTGAGCAAGCGGCCGCCGTCGACAACCTCAGCGAGGTACCGCCGCTGGCCGTCGTCGCCGTGCCGGGCGATGATGTCGGCGCCGAGCAGCAGGGTGGCATATGCCGGCACCGGCGCGACGCTCCAACCCACCTCTGCGAGAAGCAATGCCAGCTCGAGGAAGCCGTGCCCGCTGCCGCCCACACTCTCCGGCAATGCGATTCCGAGAAGGTCAGCGGTCGCGAGTTCGTCCCAGAGCGCAGCGTCGTAGCGCACTTGACCTTTTTGCGAGCCGGCTTCGAGCTCGGTGAGGTGTTCGGGTGCGGCTCGGTGTTCGAAGAGCTGACGCGCGACCTTGGCGATCGTCTCTTGTTCTTCGGTGAACGTGAAGTCCATGCGTCCTGCTCTTCGCCTATCGGGCCGACCGGAACTGGTGCAGCACGAGGTCGTTGTCAAACGTCTCGTAGAAAATCTCTACGGGCATGCCGACTTCGACGTCGTCGGGAGCGATCTCACACAGGTTCGATACCAGCCTCACTCCTTCGTCGAGCTCGATGAGCGCGACGATGTAGGGATACTCCATGAACGGCATCGGGGGGTGTTGCGGCATCACGTAGCTGTACACGGCGCCGCGGCCCGAGGACTCGACGGTGTCCCAGTCGAGTGAGTTGCACGTTGGGCACATTGGGCGCGGCGGCTGACGCAGCGCCTGACAGCCCTTGCAGCGTTGGATCAAGAGCTTGTGGTCGCGCAGCCCGTTCCAGAAGAACTCGGTGTCCGGGCTGACCGTCGGTGCCAGTCTGGTCGCCATCAGCCTGCCCCGGCCGTGCCGGCGGGGATCCCCGCGTTGAATCGGAACACCCGGAACCGCTGGCGGCCGAGTACTTCACCGTTCTGGTCGGTGTAGGTCGACAACCAGGTGACGAAATGGCCGGTGCCCAGCGAGGTCTTCTTCTCGTCGGAGATGTCCTCGAATACCTGTGTCACCGAGATCACGTCGCCGAGGCGCGGATAGCGTTCGATCTCGAACTCCGAGTTGGTCGCCACGATGCCGGTGAACCCGGCTTCTTCGATGAACGCCGCCGGGTTCTTGCTCTTGTCCATCTCGATCGGAACGCCGCCGCGTTCGGCGATCCCCTCGAGCTTGGGGGCGGGCATCGTCCATGCCTGCAGCATGACCGGCGGTGACACGATGCCGCCGAACCTCGACTTCGCGGCGAACTCGGGATCCAGGTAAACCGGGTTCATGTCCGCGAGTGCATGGGCCCAGTGCCGAATCATCGGCTGGTTCACCGGATCCGGCGCAACGGTTGGCTTACCGGATCCGCCGGTGGGTTGGCCGATGAGCGCATCGAGCTTCTCACGAAATTCGGTCTTGTCTGTCACTTCGCATCCCCATTCTGCGTTGCCGCGTCCCGGAGGTCGCGTGGTGCGCGCGGCATGAAAAGACCGGCCATCGCGATGATGTCGCGCTGCAGTTCGTTGGCGCCGCCGCCGAAGGTGTTGATCACCGCGATCCGGCACGCCGATTCGAGAGCACCGCGCAACGGTGCGCCATCGCCCTTTCGAGTGCCGCCGCGGTCCAATACCTCGAGCAGTTCGCGGGCCACCTGTTGCGTCAGCTCGGTGCCGAAGACCTTGACCGCGGACGCTTCGCCCATGCCGAGGGCGCCTTTGGTCATCGCCGCGTTGACTCGCAGGTTCATGATCTTGTAGGCCGCGACCTGCGCCTCGACTCGGGCCAGCGCGTGTTGCACCCACGGCTGGTCGATGACGTGGCCGCCGTCGAGTTCGGTGGCCTGTGCCCACCGCAGCGTCTTGGAGAACAATGGCTCCAGCGCACCCATGTTGCCCAGCGCGGCGCGCTCGAAGTTCAGCTGTGTGGTGATCAGCCTCCAGCCTTCGTTCTCGCCGGCGACGATCGAACCGGCGGGAACCCGCACATCGTCGTAGAACGTGTAGAAGGTGGACACGCCCGGCATGGTGTGCAGTGGCTTCCAGGAGAACCCGGGCGACGATGTCGGCACGATGAAAATCGAAATGCCCTTGTGCTTCTTGACTGTCGGATCGGTGCGCGCCGCGAGCCAGATGTAGTCGGCGTACGCCGCGCCACTGGTGAACGTCTTCTGACCGTTGATGATGTAGTCGTCGCCGTCGCGCACGGCAAGGGTCCGCAGCGACGCCAGATCGCTTCCTGCCGACGGCTCGGAATACCCGATCGCGAACTCGACAGTGCCGTCGAGTATCGCGGGCAGGAACTTCTGCTTCTGTTCCTCTGTGCCGCAATTCGCGAGTGTGGGCCCGACGGTGTTGAGCGTGACCAACGGGATGGGTGCGTTGACCCGCTGCGCCTCTTCGAAGAAGATGAACTGCTCGAGCGCGGTAAAGCCACGTCCGCCATATTCTTTGGGCCAGCCGACGCCAAGCAATCCAGCGGCGCCTAGCGCTCGCACGCACTCCTTGACGGCCTCGCCGCCCTCCATGCGGCCGGCCACCGCGGCGATGCGGTCGGCGGTCATCACCGCCTCGAGTGCGGCGCGGATCTCGGCGCGCAACTCTTTCTGTTCGGGTGTGAAATCCAGGTACATGGCTAGCCGCCCCCGAGTCGCACCGGCATCCGCTTCACGCCGGGCACCATCGTCGCCCGCATGCGGTCGACGTCGCCGACGAGGTCGAGCTTGGGGTATCGGCCAAGCAACACCTCGAAGAACACGCGGGCCTCGAGTCGGGCCAGCTGTGCCCCGAGGCAGGAGTGCTCGCCGCAGCCGAACGCGATGTGCGGATTCGGATGACGGGTGACCTTGAATTCCTCTGCGTCGGAACCGAAAATCTCCTCGTCGCGGTTGGCGGAGCCGTAGAGCATCACGACCATCTCGCCCTCTCGGATGTGCTGTCCTCGGATCTCGACGTCGACCGTCGCCGCCCGCGCCATGTGCGTCACCGGATTGGTCCAGCGCAGCATCTCCTCCACCGCGCCGGAGATCAGCGTGGGGCCCTCGACGAGCTTGCGGCATTCGTCCGGGTGCTCGATGAGCGCCAACGTGCCCAGCGCGATGAGGTTCCGGGTGGTTTCGTTGCCGGCCACGAGCAGCAGGAATGCGAAGTTCAGCAGGTCTTCGTCGGTGAGCTTGGCCCCGTCGACCTCGGCGGTGGTCAGCACCGACAGCATGTCGTTTCTCGGCTCGGCGCGCCGCGCGGCGATCAGCTGCTGGAAGTACTCGAACAGCTCGCCGATGGCCACGAACGAATCGAGTTCGATCTCGGGATCGTCGACCCCGGTGCAGGCATCCGACCATCTGCGGAACTGCTCCCAGTCGTCGGGCGGAGCGCCGATCAACTCGGCGATCATCCTCGTGGGCAACGGCGCCGCTAGCTTTTCGGCGAATTCGTGGGTGGACTCGGGCCGGACGTCCTCGAGAACTCCGTAGACGATCTCGCGCACCTTCGGCTCGAGGATCGCCACCTGTCGGCGGGTGAACGCTGTGTTGATCAGCTTGCGCAGCTGACGGTGTCGCGGCGGGTCGGTGAAGATGAGGTTGCCCTCTTGAACCGGGTTCGGAAAAACGGGGTCGGGGATGGTGATGCCCTTGGTCGAGCTGAACATGTCCGGGTTTGTGGACACGTACCGGATGTCCTCGTACTTCAGCAGCGCCCAGAACTTCGTGACGTCGTTCCAGCACACCGGCGCGCTCTCGCGCAGCGCCTTATAGGCGGGGAACGGGTCGCCAATGAAGAAGTCCGGGGAGTGCAGCGGGACTGTCGTAGTCAGCGCGGCCTCCCTCGATATGAACGGGCATCGGACAGATCACCGCGATCTGTTCGATGACCTCTGTGTCTACTGGATGGTGCCGACGCTGTCAATATCTGGTGATTCGGTTGATGGTCAAGCAAGTTAGATGCCTGCAATTGACGCGGCCAGTCCGACAGGTGTACACCATGTGTTGATCCGCTGACCTCGGTGAGGAGCCAAGATGTCGGCAGTTGCAGGGTTGCGAGTCGTCGAGATCGCCGGCGACATCGCCGGCCCGTATTGCACCAAGTTGCTTGTCGATCTCGGCGCCGAGGTCACCAAGATCGAGCCACCGTCCGGAGATCCCCTTCGTAGCTGGGGGCCGTTTCCCGGTGGCGCTTCAGATCCCAATCGGTCCGGCTTATTCGAGTATCTGAATGCCGGGAAGCGCGGAGTGACACTAGATCTCACGACTGATAGCGGTGTTGCCGACGCACGCCGGCTAATCGGGGACGCACACGTTCTCGTCGAGGCGCTCCGGCCGGGAACTCTCGACGGCTGGGGGCTCGACGTCCACGCATTGGAGGAGCTGAGCCCTGGACTTGTCGTCGTTCGCATCTCAGACTTCGGGCAGCATGGACCGCTGCGCGATCGCGTCGCCACGCCGCTGACGATGCAAGCGGCATCGGGGTGGATCAACACGAGGGATCCCGATCGACCTCCGGTGCAGGCGGGCGCAAGGATTTCCGAATACGTCGCCGGTGCCTACGGTGCGCTCGGCGCGCTCACCGCGCTACGGAACAGGTCCGCGGGACACGTCGTCGAGGTCGACGTTTCGGTGCTGGAGTCTCTGTTGTCGACGCTGCCGTATCCGATGCTCATGGCCGAACGGATGCGAAAACTGGGTCTGCCCACCAACACTCGGGCGGCGCCGATGATGGGTATCGTCCGCGCGGCCGACGGGTGGATCGGTATCAACTGCCTAACCGGTCAGCATTGGCTCGATGTGTGTGCGATGCTCGGTCTGACGGAGTACGGCGAGCACCAGATCGCGATCATGCTGGGCGGGCCCGAGCGCGACGATTTCTTCGCCAAGGCCCAACCATGGCTGTCCGGGCGCACCGTTGCCGAGATCGTCGAGTTGAGCCAGGCATTGCGGATTCCGGCCGCCCCCGTCAGCGACGGCGCGACCGTGCTTCAGTGTCCGCAATACCTCGAACGCGGCTTCTTCGTCGAAGGTGGCGGCGACGATTGGTCGTTCCGGAGGCCGGGCGCTCCGTTCCGGCTGTCGCGGACACCGGTCTTGCCACCGCGTCCCGCACCTCGTCTTGGTGCGCAAGCACCCGTCGCCACGAGCAAGGGATCGTCTGATTGGCCGACAACCGAAGCGGCCGCGGACCCATCGACGCCGTTCGCGGGGGTGAGGGTTCTGGACCTGAGCACGTTCTGGGCGGGCGCCTACCTCACGTGTTACCTGGGTGCCTTCGGTGCCGAGATCGTGAAAGTCGAATCGATACAACGACCCGATGGCCATCGCTACTCCGGTGCTTGGTCCTATGAGGGCGACCGCTGGTATGAGCGGAGCGCCATGTGGCAGGGCACCAATCTCAACAAGCGCGACGTCACACTGGATCTCACGTCGGAGCAAGGCCGTGAAGTAGCGCGCCGGCTTGTCCGCGAGGCGGACGTCGTTGTCGAGAACTTCTCACCACGGGTGATCGAGCAGTTCGGGCTGGACTACGAGTCGCTGTTTGAACTCAACTCTGACGTGATCCTGCTGCGGATGCCGGGATTCGGCTTGCTGGGCCCCTGGCGCGACTATGTCGGTTGGGCGCTGAACATCGAGCAGACATCGGGCATGTCGGCCGTGACCGGGTACGCCGACGGCCCGCCGTGCAATCTGCAGGGGCCCGCCGATCCCATCGTCGGGGTGCATGCCGGCGTCGCCCTGCTCGCCGCGCTCGAGCATCGGCGCCGGACCGGCGAAGGCCAACTCATCGAGGTAGCGCAGATCGAGGTTGCGGCCTGCATAGCCGCCGAGCCGGTGATCGAATACTCGATGAATGGTGTCGTTCGGCCGCGCGAGGGCAACCGCCGCCGCGGCTATCTGCAGGGTGTGTACCCGACTGCGGCGGACGGCGCATGGGTGGCGATCTCCGTCCGCGACGAAACCGACTGGCGCCAACTGGTTCACGCGATGGGACGTGCAGATGTGCTCGGCGGCCTTTCGCACGACGCGTTCGACACGTTGGTCGCCGACTGGACGCGGGCCGGAACCGCGGCGGAAATCGTCGATGCCCTGAGCGCACGACATGTTCCCGCTGAGCAGGTGCTGACGCCCGACCGCATGTATTTCGTGCCGCAGCTCGACGCGCGCGGATATTACGAAGAGCTTGTCCACCCGGTGACCGGGCCACACCGTTATCCGGGTTGGCCGTTCAGGATTACCCCTGGGCCTAGCCATCACCACCGGTTCGCGCCGCCGACACTGGGGCAACATAACGAAGAGATTCTCCGAGGACTCGGCGTTGCGGGTGACGAACTCGCAGACTTGCGCGCCCGACAGGTCATCGGCGAGGCCGCGCTCAACGCGTAATCTTCTGTCATTCATCAAACGAAGGTTCGCCACATGACGCGTCAGCCTCAGATATCCCTCTATCTACGAACCTTCTCCGACGACCCGGACAATGACTGGAATCCAACTCTTGACACGGCTCGCGCAATGGACGCCGCCGGCGTGGACCGGGTCACGTTGTCGGATCACATCGTGTTCGGTGAGAACCTCGAGGCCTACACCAACCCGTCGCTCGGTGGCACAACGGGTGGACGACAGCCGACCGGTCCCGATGGCCACTGGCTGGAACCCCTCATCTTCCTGACCGCTGTCGCCGCCACGACGACGCGCATCCGGCTCGGAACCGCAGTGCTGCTCGCGGCGCTGCGACGACCGGTGGTGTTGGCCAAGCAGTTGGCGACCATGGATGTGCTGTCCGGCGGACGCGTCGACCTTGGGGTGGGTGTTGGCTGGCAGCGTGAAGAGTACGAGGCGGCCGGTTTGTCCTTTGAGCGCCGGGGACGCCTGCTCGACCACACGTTGGAGGTCTGCCAAACGTTGTGGACGCAGCAGCGCGCCGGCTACAGCTCGCCGGAAGTGTCCTTCGACGGCATTCACCAGATGCCCAAACCGCTGCAGCCCGGGGGTATACCCGTCTGGGTCAGTGGCACCGTGAACGCCGCGGTCGCCCGCCGGCTCAGCCGGTTCGGCACCGGCTGGATTCCGTGGGGTCCGGCGATCGCCGACCTCGAGGGCGCCGTGCCTGCCATGAAGCGGGCGATCGCCGAGGCCGGTGGCGACCCGAGCGACCTCCAGGTACAGGGCACCGCGGCGTTGAAGAAAGGCGCCGACGGATCGATCGACGTGCGCGCCTCCGTCGCGTCGGTGCCGCAACAGGTGGCCGCCGGCGCCACTGACATCCGCTTCGCGGGAGCGCTTCCCACGGATCCTCGGCAGGCGACCGAGGTCCTTTCGGAGTTGGTGAGCGCGTTTAGGGAAGTAACTCGCTGAGCGTCGCCCGGTTACGGCTGCGCGAAGGGTGCGAAGCGTTTGTTGAAGCCGGCTTTCCGCAGGGCGATATGTTCCTGCCGTTCCTGCTCAGTCACGTCGGTGCGGGTGCCTGGCGGCAGAGCGTCTTCCAACTGATCGAGCGACACCAGCTGTGAACTGACGGTCGGCTGCGTCCCGGGCTCGGAGGGGAGGTCCTGGAATCGGATGGAGATGGTGCCCTGGTTCAAGCCGCCGGTTGAGACCCAGTTCTCCACGCCCGGATCCGTCGGCGAGATCACGATGGTGTAGGTCCCGTCGGGGTTCTCGATGGCTTGATCGATGTTCAGGCTGGTCTGTTGATCCCAATAGTTGTTGGTGATCGTCCAGTCGTTGGTCACCGGAACGGTGAAATAGCCGGCGTCACCGGGGTCGATGGTGACGACGAGCGCTTGATCATCGGCCAGCTGGAAGTACCCCGCGCTCTGCATTTGGGTCGCCAGGAACTCGGCGTTGCGGGTCGGGTTGGTCAGCACGTTGGGCTGCCTGCGCTCGCCCGTCGTGGGATCGACCGTGGCCACCCTGATGTATTCGCGTTCCATCGACAGGCCGAGCGCCATCACCACCGCGGTCACCGCGCCCCGCAGCAGCGGCGGCGGGTCGGCCAGTGGCGGGATCAACGAGACCAGCGTCGTCAACGCCGGGCTGTCGGTCACCGCCGGCCCGATCAGCGGGATGGCGAAACCGCCCAGTTGGCTGAACAGGCTGTTGGGCGGGCCGCTGATGCGCTGGATCGACATGGTCATCGGCTGCTGAGTGTTCCAGTCGGACAACGTATCCCGCACCGCGATCAGGGTGGAGTCGGAGGTGAGCTGAAGGTGGTTGTCCTGCCCCGGTTCCGGTGGGGCACCGCTCACGTAGATCGTGTAGCTGCCGTCCGGATTGGGCACGAGTTGGTCTTTGGTCAGAACATCCGCCGTCGTGCCCGACAACCCGGTCAACAGGCTGAAGGTCACGTCGGCCGGTTCGGCGTTCTCCTCGAACCGGACGTTGATGACGTAGGTCGACGTCTTGTTGACCGGCATGAAGCGGTAGATCGTGTCCGGGTTGTCGTAGAGGATGCGCGAGCCGCCGACACTCTGGTGGTACCAGGTGTGCGGCGGCGCGACCTGCATGACAGCGTTGGGAGTCATCGGGTTTAGCAACTGCTGCTGAAACGCTGCCGCCATCGCGTACTCGTCGACCGCCCGGCTCAGCTGCGCGAGGTTCTCCTGATCGGGTCCGCCGACCTCGCTGAACTCACTGTGCGCCGTGGCGAGCCATCCCACCTTCAGAACGACCTTCATCAACTGAACCGGCAGCGTGTTCACGGTTTCGGTGGCCGCTTTCTCTGCGGCGATCTGTTCCGGGTTCCCAAGCGGACTGTCCGCGGCCGTCGAAACGCTCTGATTCACGACCGCGGCTGGGGCGGCCGCGGGTTGTTTCGCGGCGGGGGTTGCGGTGTGTCCGAGTTCGCGCCGCGCAAACCCGGCCATCGCCCACCCCACCGGGGACGGCGGAGGTGCGACCGGGCTTGGGATCGCTCGCGATTCCGCTGACGAGGTGTCGTCGCCACCCTCTTTGTCGGTGGGCGTCTCCACGGTCTGCGTTCTAATCTGCGACCGCCGCTGGGATCGGTGCGTTGAATCTTCTGAATCCGTGGCCGAGGCGGCGGTTGAACGCAACTGCTGTTGTCTTGCAGACAATGTCGACCTCAACGAAGTCAAGGGCCGGTTCTTCTTTGCGTCGGATGAGTCCGACGTACTCGGCGTCGATTTCGTGGGGTTCGTGCCCGGCGCGGTTGGTCCGGGGTTCGGGGACGATGACTCTGAGGAACTCGACTTGCCGCTGTCTGTCGACTCACCGCTATCTGCCGAAGCGATTCCCGGGCTGTTGGCAATCGCCACACCGATGCCCAGCGCGACCGCCAGTGCACCGACCCTACCCACGTACAGCGTCATTGCCATGGGAGGAGTTCCTTTCGCGCGACCGCCGCTGGCCGGTACTGTAGTCAGGTGACTACAGCTCGCGCAAGCACCGGCTCGCGGCGCGCGGATGCACCCCTGGGCAGGGCAGAGGTCGTCGCGGCGGTTCTGGAGTCCGCCGCCGACCTGTTCTCGGAATGCGGACCCGCGGCAACGTCCATCCGCGACATCGCGGCGCGCTCACACGTCAATCACGGATTGATTCACCGGCACTTCGGCAGCAAGGACGCGCTCGTCGGCGCGGTGCTCGATCATCTTGGCCAGCACCTCGCCGAACTCCTCGCCGAGAAGGCCGACGGAAGCAGGATTGCCGCCGCGGTCGACCGCCAGCTGCGGGTACTCGCCCATGTGTCACTGGACGGGTATCCGGTCGGTGAGCTCCAGAGCCGCTTTCCGACGATGGCCGCGCTGGTGGACACGATTCGGCCGCGGCACTCCACCGAGCTCGGTGCGCGGCTGGCCGCGGCCCATACGATCGCGGTGCAACTCGGCTGGTGCCTGTTCGGCGACTTCTTGCGCGCGTCGACCGGTCTGGAGGACCTCGATGAGCGCACGTTTGCCCGGTCGATCGGGAAGACTGTGGCCATGATCCTTGACGCCGACGGACCGGGAGAATTGTGATGCGGATGCCTAGGGCCATGGCGAGATTCAATCGCCGAATCACCAATCCGCTGGCCCGCGCACTCGGCGGATGGGTGCCGACACAGGGCGTCCTCGAGCATGTCGGACGCAAGTCGGGTAAGCGCTATCGAACACCCCTGAACATCTTTGATACCGACGACGGCTACGTCATCCTCATCGGCTACGGACTCGAATCGCACTGGGTCCAGAACGTGTTGGCGGGCGGACCGGCAAGCATTCACAAGCACGGCAAGACGGTGGCAGTCGCCCAGCCTCGGCTGGTAAGCAAGGCCGAGGCCGAAGCGCTGGTGAATCCTCGATCTCGGCTCTTTTACCGGATGCACCCCTACAACGAAGCGGCCCTGGTGTTGGCGGCTCGTTAGGCCGGCTTCGTGATGGCCAGCACTTCGGCACCGGGCAGCGACGCCAGCACGTCCGACGAGGCAAGCAGTTTCGAGCCGCGTACGCCGCTGCCGATGATCACCCGCTGCTGATCGGCGACACCGCTATCGACCAAGATCGGCCAGCCCGACGGCAGCCCGATCGGCGTGATGCCGCCGTATTCCATGCCGGTCAGGGCAACCGCGGTGTCCATCGATGCGAACGAAATCTTGCGGGCGTCAAGGTGTTTGCGCACGATGCCGTTGACATCGGCACGGCTGGTGGCCAGCACGATGCACGCCGCGTGCCATACCCGGTCGGCGCGCTTGGCTTCCACGACGACACAGTTCGCCGAGATGTCCGGGCCGATGCCGTAGTGCTCGCAGAAGGCCGCGGTGTCGGCGAGGTCAGGATCGATTGCGCTCACCCACAGCCCGTCCCCGGTGTTCTGCTCGATATAGCGACGTATCGGATCGCCGATGTCGCCCAGCGATTCGTTGACCGGCACGAAGTTCAGTCGTCCTACGTCCACACCGTCGATGAAGGCCAGCAGCCGCGGGTCGTCGGACGTGAAGCGGTCGACCTCCTCGCCGCCGTCGCACCGCAACAGGGCGACCGTCACGCCATGGCCTTTTCGGGAGATCACCTCCCAGACCGCGCCGGAGTCCTGCCAGCGCTGAAGTTCCGCAACCCGATCGACGTGCATCCTTCTACGATTCCACCCCATGACTGGCCGGCGGCAGCCACGTCGCGGTCCTGCCCAACCTGCTGAAGTAGGCTGCTGGCCGTGAGTCTGGCCCCGGCTGTCGCGGTCGCGGTGGTGTTCGTGTGGCTGGGCATGGTGCTGGCGATCTCCTTGGTTGAGACGCCGCTGAAATTCCGTGCTCCCGGTGTCACCCTGGCAATCGGTCTTGGCATCGGCCGCTTGGTTTTTCGTGCGCTCAACGCCTGCGAACTCGTGCTGGCGGCGGCGCTGTTCGGCTCGTTTGTCCTCGAGCGGCCGCCCTTCGGTGTGGCGGTGGCGGCGGGCGTTGCCGTACTGACCCTGCTGGCCCAGGTGCTGGTGGTGCGGCCGCGGTTGACCCGCCGGTCTGACGCGGTGCTGTCCGGTGGGGATGGGCCGGGTCCGCGTTCGCGGGCGCACTGGGCCTACGTCGGCCTGGAACTGGTCAAGGTGGCCGCGCTGCTCATCGCGGGTGTCCTGCTGCTGGCATCGTGAGACGATCGCCCGGTGC